>NZ_JANSJC010000022.1:13102-52849 GCF_047462375.1 Synechococcus sp. H55.8
CACACTGTTTTGATTCTAGGCAGGTTTGCTCCCCAGGTGGCCTCTCCTGCTTGGCCTAAGGGATCCAGGCCAGGGCGCTGCTGCCCAGCGCCAGGCGGCGGTGGCTGTTGGGGAGCGGCAGTCCATCTTGCAAGTCCACCAGCCACACTTGCCCGCTGCGGATCGCTTGCCCAGTGCGGCTGAGGGGGGCCCAGGGATCCGGAATCTCCTCTTGCAAGGGCTGCAAAAGCGTGTAGGCCAACAGGCGTCCGTCCGGAGAAAGGCTGAAGTCCAGCTCAAAGGGGTAGTCGGCCCGCGCCACCTCTATGGTCTTGCCCGCCCTCCCGCTGCCGAACACCACTGCCAGCAAGCGGGGGGACTCGGTGTAGGCCAGAGATTCCAACGCGCCCTCACCAACAAACTCGGCCTCGCTGACCAAGCCGTAAAAGACGGGTGCGCCGGGAGAAAAGGCTCCCTTGGTTACGGATCCCTCGGTTACCCAAATCTCCTCGCTGGTGCCGGTATTGCTGACGATAAAGAGGCTGCGGGTGTAGTCGGGATTGAAGCGCAGCAAAGCCCCGAAAGCCCCGTCGGGACGGATGGCCAAGGTTTGGCCGAACTGGGCCAAAAAGCTCTCCGCTGCCGCCCGCGGGTGCAGGGGCACAATCCCCACCCCTTGCCCCTGGGAGATGAGCAAGCTGCTCTCATCAGGGCTGATGAAAAAGTCTCCCCCCAAAGCCGTGTCCAGCTCCAGACGCTCAAAGGGATCCTGTCTCCTTTTCTGGACCCACAGCTCCGTCTGGACAGGGGCGAGGGGATCCCGTTGCAGGGGGATCCGCTCCGCTACCACCAGCTCCCCCGTCGGCGAGACCTGGAAGCGCAGGTTTTGGTAGCCCTGGTGATCCAGCAGCAACTGGGAAGACTGATCCTCCAGATCCAGGCGGTACAGATCCTGGTGTTGTAGGCTGGTGGTGGTGGCAAAGTAGTAGACAAAGCGGCCATCGGCGCTGGGCTGCATTTGAGTGACCTTCAGCCCGGCTGGCGTCAGCAACGTGGTGGATCCCGTCTCCAGGTTAAAGAGGAACAGCCGCCCCCGTTGGTCTGCTTCCGTGCCGATCCCCAACAACTGCCGATCCGGCGTGCGAAACTCCCCCTCAAAAGGTCGCACCATGGGCTGGCCCCGCTCATCCACGGCGGCCTTTAGGCGCAGCCGGTAGGTCTGGCCGTAGGGGGCCGGCTCTGTCAGGGTCCAAAAAAAGCGGCGGCCCAGCTTGTGCATCCGGCCCGGCAGAGGCGGCTGGATCTCCAGGTTGGCCGCAACGCTGTCCGCATCCATAGGGCGGTTGAAGGTCAGCACCATCTGCAGTTCCTGGGATCCCACCCGCTGCTGTTGCCAGTTGAAATCCCGCACATAGGGGGCCGTATGGTTGCCCAGCAAAAATAAGATCACCCCAATCGCCAAGTTGCAGAGGGTGATCCCGGCTACCCAGCGATCCAAGGGCTGGGTCAGCCCTCGCTGCAGAGCTGCATAGAAACGACGTGCCGGCCAGGCAGGCATCCGGGTCGTACAGTTCTCGACATCTCAAACCAGATTAAGGCACCTTTCAGGCGCTTGGGGCCACTGCCCTCACCCCCGCCCCCTCTCCCAGAGGGAGACTGCCCTCACCCCCAGCCCCTCTCCCAGAGGGAGAGGGGAGCTGGGCTGGAGCGGGAACGGGTAAACGGCTCTACTGCAGCATGACAAAGAGAAAGTCTTCCAACGCCGTCAGGAAGGTCAACACCTCGTCGGTTGCCTGTTCTTTCGTCAGGGATCCCAGCTCGACGACCCGTTGAATCAGCTCTGCCACCGGAGTCGGCCCCTGCAGCAGCGGAGCCAGCCATCTCACCTTCTCGGCAGGGATGCTGATCCGCCCGTGGGTGGCCCCTGTCCACTGCATTTCGTAGGGGCGGTTCTCTTGCAGGGCCTTGTTGTACTCCTGGTGGAAGCGGGTATTGTCCATCAGCAGGGGGTTAAACTGCACGGATCCCGTCAGCCAATCCGCATCCGTCCAAGGCAGCACCAGGGAAGAGCCGGCGTGCTCGGCCCAAAAGTCGATGAGGCGATGGGCAGGCCGGATCAGCTCGTAGAGGTGCAGCCGCTCCATAACGCTGAGGGTTTCCAGCCGTTGCCGCACAAACTCCGGCACTTGCTTAAAGAGAGACTCCACCGACCAGTCGGGCATATCCACCAGGCTTAAAAAGCCCAACCCTGCCTGCTGCAACATGCCAAACACCTCGGGGATCGTAAATCCCTTGTCGTTGGCAAGCAGATAGTTGTTCAGGATGGCGGCGTCTTCGGTATAGTTGGCCGGGTTCCACAGCACTGCCTTGGCCACCTCTTCCTGCAGGGATCCCATGAATTCCCGCACGTTCTTGGCGCCTACTGCTGGCGGGACGTCGAATTGCCCCACCTTTTGCAAAGCTTCCTGCAGGCGGAGAAACACCTGGCGTTGGCGGCGGCTGTGGAGATTGGCGCGAATAATGCCCTCGGGCTTGAGAACCTTTTTCATCGCCCGCAAGCCCTCAGTGGGATCCGCCAACAAATACAGAACGTCGTTCAGGCTGATGAAATCGAACTGGATCCCCAGGCGATCCAGCTCCAGCACGTTGAGGACGTAGCACTGGACATCGGTGAAGCCGTGGCGGCGCAGGCGTTCCTCGGTGAGCTTGACGGAAGCCGGCGACAGATCACAAGCCACAATCTGGGCGCCCGGATTGGCCTCCGCCATCATCAGCGTCTCCCAGCCGGAGCCACAGCCGGCGTTAAGCATCACCTTGCCCTCTGACGGGACGAGCATGTGGGTGCGCAGGTACTGGGCGGTGGTATAGCTCATCTTGAACATCTCCCCCAAGGCATTGCGGGCCGACTGGGAGAGGGGCACATTGGGGTAGGGCAGGGCCTCGTAGAGGCTGAGGGCCCGGTCTGCAGCCGAGAGAGCAGATCTGGTCATCGGCAGGGGAAAAGTGCAAGGGAGATCGAGAGAAGCAAGGCCATCGCTATGATTGAGTCTAGCCGCTGGTCGCGGCGGCGCTGCCGAGCAATAGAGATCTGCTGAGAACTGGCCATGACTGCTGCTGCTTTGCCCCGTCGCCGCTCCCGTTTCTCCCTGACAGGCACCCTGGCCGCCGTGGGCGGGGCGCTGCTGTGCGGGATCCTGGTGGTACGGCTGCAGGTGCCGATGCTGGAGCGAATCAATCTAGAGGCCCTGGAAAATGCCGAGGCCCGCAAAAACCGCAACATTGCCCTGGCCACCACCCTGGGCTGGCTGGGCTACCGCAACCTGGGCGCCTCCTGGCTGTGGCTGGAGCTGATCCAGTACTACGGCGACGCCCCTGCTCGCGCCCAAACCGGCTACGGCCTTGCCTACGAGTACTTCGACCACATGCTGCGGCTGGATCCCAATTTCTTCTTAGGCTACCGCCTCTCCAGCTTGGTGTTGGCCTATCGGGCTGGCCAGCCGGAAAAAGCCGTCGAGATTTTGGATCGCGGCCTGCAGCAGTTTAACCCCCAAAACAACCCCGATGCCTGGCGGCTCTACGTGGATCGCGCCCTGATCAACTTCATGTTTTTGGGGGATGCGGAAGCGGGCCGCCGCGACTACTACCAAGCCGCCGCCTGGCGGGAACAGGTGGGCTTGCCCGGTGACGATTTTCGCCAACTGGGGGACAACATCGCCCGCAGCCCCCTCAGCCGCCGCTCCCGCTTCGATGTCTGGCTAAGCGTGTTTAACGCCACCAGCGACCGGGATACCCGCCAGTTTGTTCTGGAACAACTGACCCAATTGGGGACGGTGCTGCGCACGTTGCCCACGGGCGAGATCGAGATTCTCCCGCCGCCTCTGCCCAGTGGACTTGAGGAAGAGCCCTACCGCTTGCGCCTGTGATTCCAATCCAGTGACGCACTCCCGACCCTCATCTTCGTTGAGTCAACACAACATGGCTTACAGCACGCTGCGCGAACCGATAGCGTACGGGCTTCACGCTTCCCAGACTTGTTGGTACAGAGGTCTCAGCGTGCTGCCACCGTGCCACCCGCGGCGGGAACCAGTCAGGGAAACTCTTTAAGCTAACTGGACAAAGATTGCCATCTAGGGTTGTGACGTTGCCCCAAGAGGTGAGCTAGACTCTAACCCAAATTCTCATCCTGGGAGCCGACTTTTGCAGAAGGGCAAGCTCCGCGTCGGAGAAGTTGCTTTCTCTGACGCGGGTGAGTTATTGGCTCTGGCGCCTCTTTCCGAGGAAGCAGCAGCCCATTTGCTTCTGCCAGTCTGCGAAGACGCCTCAGGCTTTTGGCGGGTTCCCGCAGCCTCCCCATTTCTTATTATTTCTTAACTTTTGTTGTTCTGCACAATAGGAGTGATCCCCATGGCCTCAAGAACTTCTCTCCTGATGACGGCGGCTGTCCTTTCGGGCACTTGGTTTGTCCTCCCTGCAGCGGCCCAATCTTCCGCGACAGCGCGAGTACGGTCGGTGGTGGATGGGGACACCTTTTGGGCAGACTTGAACGGCAGGCCCACCCGTTTTCGCCTTGCCTATGTGGATGCGCCGGAGCTGACGCAGGGACGCTGGGGGCGGCTCTCACAAGAGGCTTTGCAAAGCCTGCTGCCGCCGGGATCCCTGGTGCAGGTGGATACCCTCTACGTCACGCCGGAAGGGCTGCACATTGCCCAGGTGTACAACTCTGAGGGCTTGGTGAATTTGGAGATGTTGCGCCAGGGGCAGGCGGCGGTTTACGAGCGCTTTTTGTACGGGGCCAACCGGGAGCGCTACCTGGAAGCTCAAGAATTGGCCCAGGCGGCGCGCCGAGGTTTTTGGCAGCAACGCAATCCGGTGATGCCCTGGGAGTTTCGGGAGACAGCCGCGCAAACCTCGGCCTTTGCGGGATCCAACGTTTTGGACGGCTCCTTCCTGCGGGAAAACCCGGCAGCGGCAGCGGGCGTGGGCATTGCCACAGCAGTGGTGATGGTGGGCCTGAGCAAAGTGTTGTGGAAAAAGCCTCGCCAGAAAAACGCGAGCATCCGCCAGATGGAGCGGGATCTGAAACAACTGCGGCGCAGCCTGGCCACAACGCTGGCCAGCTGCAAACAACTGGAACGGCAGTACGATCAACTGCTGCAAAAGGCTGAGGATTGGTTTGTCAGAGCCGAGAAGGCCAGCCAACATGACCAGGACGAACTGGCGCGCCAGGCTTTGGTGCAGCGGAACCAACACATGAGTGCCGCAGAGGCGGTTCGTCGCTCCCTGGACGAGGTTGAGGCCCAGGCGACAGCTATCCGCGAGGGCATTTCCCGCTTGGAAAGCCAGATCGCGATGGCCAAGCTGGAGCGGGAGATGAACAACTGACGTGAGCGCGGCCAAGCCCAACTCCTCCTCTGCTCTGTCCAGCCGGGCTACAGCAAGGTCTGGGGCAGGCTTTGCAGAACCGTGTGGACGATTGCCGCCGAATTGAGCGCCGCCGTCTGAAAGAAGCTCAAGAAATCGGCGTCGTCTCCTGCATCGCTGACCGAGCGCACCAGCAGACAAGGGATCCCGGCTTCTTGTGCCACCCGCACCACAGCCGCCCCTTCCATCTCCACCACCAGAGCCCCGGTGCGCTCGCGGATTTGGCGGCGCAGGTTGGCGTCGGCCACGAACACATCGCCGGTGGCCACCAAGCCTTGATAAATGATGGGATCCCGACCTTGCAGAGGGTGGAGAGGGATCCGCTCCGGGTGGGCCACGATTAAGTCGTAGAGGGCACTGTCGGCCTCAGCCAGGGGGTGGCGCAGCTCGGGAATAAAGTCGATCCCCAGGACAAAGCCTTCGGGCCGTCCGGTGCCGAAATCGTGCTCGATGGCAGTGTGGGCCAGCACCACATCTCCCATCTGTAGGTGATCGGCCAAGGCCCCGGCCACGCCGGTAAAGATGATGCCCCGCAAAGGGAAGTGGGCCACCAACAGGGCTGCCGTAGTTGCCGCCCGCACCTTGCCCACCCCTCCTTGAACCGCCACCACCGGTTGTCCGGCCAGGGATCCCTGATGGAACTGCCGCCCCAGATGGGTATGGACAGAATGGATCTCCATTGCTTGGGTGAGCATGGCCACTTCTTCCGGCAGGGCTCCCACAATGCCGACAGCCTTTTGGGAGGGGTGGGATGGAGCTTCCATAGGGCTTCCCTCAGGTTTTTTTAGAATCCTTAGGTTTGAGAGGCGGGCGGGATCCGGTGTCCCCACAGGCCCGGCCATTTGGTGACTTTGAGATCTCCCAGCACCTGCACCTGACAGGCCAAGCGCAGCCCGTTGCCGCCCTGGGCCGCCGCAGTGGACGGGAGTTGGTGGGGTGGCAAAGACAGGCGGGCCCGTTCTCGCCAGCCCATGGGGGAAACAGCCCCTTCGATCTGTACGGCACAGGTGCCACAGGTGCCCAGACCGCGGCAGTTGAGGATATGAGCCGGCGGGTTGTAGAGCGGGATCCCGGCTTGCAGCAGCACCTGGCGCAGGTTGGCGCCCGCCTCACAAGTGAGGGTGCGTCCTTGAACGTCAATCTGGGGCATAGGCAACCTTCCTAACCGCGAACAGTCCTATTCTGGCCTGAGCCGGATCCGGCAGCATGGCAGGTAGGTGGGAGGGCTAGGCAGTATAGTTAAGGTGGTTAGACAGGGAGTAGGGGAAAGATCATGGCCTACAGCGAGCCGCTCATTGACCGTTCTCCAGAGGTTTTTCCGGTGTTGGAGGAACCTGTTCGCTATGTTGAGGTCGTCTCGGCGGTGGTTTCCAGCCTCAAGGAAGATGCCGCCTACGAGAACCACGAGCAGGGTCACACCTGGAAATTCACCTACGGCACTGCGGAAGTGTTCGTCCACCTGAGCGGCGAATCCCCCGAAGATACTCTGTTGGTGTGGTCTCCCGTTCTCTCTCTGCCGGTGGCGGAGCCGGCTAAGCTCATGCAGAAGCTGCTGGAGAAAAATTGGAGCGACACGCTGGAAGCCCGTTTTTGCATCTGGAATAACCAAGTAGTCCTCAACCACTACCGCACTCTCGAGGGGATCAGTGCGGGCGAGATCTCGCGGGCCGTCACCATTGTCGCCAGCCTGGCCGATGAATACGACGAGCCGCTGCGAGCAGAGTTTCCCCCCACTTGAGATGGGATCCCAGGGAGCTTGGCTGCCCTATCGCGTGGCTCCTGGCGGCTGGCAGATGGAACAAGATGCCTGGCTTTTGCAGCGGCTGCGCCATGCTCCCAGGCCCTGTTTGCGCTTCTACGGCTGGGATCGGCTCACCCTCTCCCTAGGGCGGCACCAGGCCTGGCCCGATTCAGCGCCAGGGATCCCAGTGGTGCGCCGGCCCACCGGCGGACGGGCGGTGTTGCACCAGGCGGCTGAAGAGGCAGCGGAGCTGACCTACAGCTTGGTGCTGCCCCTTTCTTACCTCCAACGTCGGCTGCCCCGTTTGCAGCGGGCCTGCGTGTACGACTTCTGCTGCCGCTTTTGGGTAGAGGGCCTGGCGGCGCTGGGCATTGCGGTGGATCCACGCGTTTCTGCTCACGACCGACCTGCTGGCCAGAACCGCCTAACCCCAGACCCGGGCTACCACAACAAAGTCAGTTGCTTCGCCGCCCGTACCCGCGCCGATCTGAGCTGGCAGGGCAAAAAGCTGATGGGCAACGCCCAACTGTGGCAACCCTGGGGGATCCTGCAACAGGGATCCCTGCTGTTGCGGCCCAATTTCGAGCTGTGGGAACGATACCTGCCCGGCTCTCAGGTGATTGGCGTGTACGACCTTTGCCCCACAGCGCCGGGGATCCCTGAACTGATCGAACATTTTCTCCAAATGGCCCAAGAGTGCTTTGAGGTGGAATGGCAAGAAGAAACCTGGCCGGATCCGCTTCACTGGGAGGATCCGGCGGGGATAGCTGACCCTGAGTGATAGAGAACGGCAAGATCCACTTCCCCCCTCTCCCTCTGGGAGAGGGGTTAGGGGTGAGGGGGTGTTCGTCTCATTGGTATTCGGGATAACTTTGGAAGTGGTTGCGTTCTTGACACTCCCACCGCCTAAAGGGGGGGATTCTTACGCAGTCCACAAACGAGCTCGTAAAGGCGCTGTCAAGACGCCTCTAGACAGTTCCGTGTTGCAAATGCATCTCCATCCGAAGGGGCTGTGCTAAAACCAAGGCAGCGCTCAGCCAGGTGAGCCATGCCAAAAGTTTGGGCGGCAGTCTTGCTCAGTGTATCGCTGTGGATCCCGCAGCCTGCTTGGGCAATTACCCTCGAACAAGTGCCCAACCCCCGCCGCCAGTATGGAGGATGGGTTTCCGACACCGCCGACATCCTCAGCAGCAGCACTGAAAACGAGCTGAACCGTCTCCTCACCCAGCTTGAGCAGCGCACCAGTGCCGAGATGGCGGTGGTGACGGTACCCAACACTCAGGGATATGCCACGCCGAAAGCGTTCACCACGCAGCTATTTAACTACTGGGGCATTGGCAAGGCCGGTCGCAACAACGGCGTGTTGTTTCTCATCTCGGTAGGGGATCGGCGGGTGGAAATTGAAACCGGCAGGGGTTTGGCCACCATCCTTCCCGACAGCCGCGTTCAGCAGATTATCGACCAGCAGATCCTGCCCAAGTTTCGCAATAGGGATTTCGATGGCGGCACCTTGGCGGGAGTACGGCAGTTAACCTCAGTGTTGCAGGGGCAGCCGGTTGCCGAGGTTCCTTCAGCCGCTTCTCAAGCTTCCACTTCTCTTTCCACTGCAGCCGTTCCTCGAGCGGTTGGAACGGGATCCCTGGCTGCTGCTCAAAGCTCGCTGGAAGGGATCCTGCTGCTGTTGGGGATCATTATCCTAGGGGTGGGGTGGCAGCGCTCCCGCCTGCCGGTCTATCTCAAGGCCGAGCGGGGAGGAGCAAAAGTCCTGTCGCTGACACGCCGAGAGCAGGGGACAATGGCTGTCCTCTCCTCGCTGCAGAGCGACCCCGTTCGCCTGCTTCTCTATTCTGGCTCCCTCTGCCTTGGTCTCTTCCTGATGTCGGCCAGCGGTAACTGGCTGGTACTGGTGCTGCCCTTCCTGGCAGTTGTGACCACCGACGGCATCTTGGGCTCGAAGCGTGGGATCCCGTTTCAGCCGGTGGTGTGTCAAAGCTGCGGTCGGCCCATGCGCCCCATCCAGCCCCAAATTCTCGATGGGCAACTTCCCCCAGCGCATCGCCTGGCCAAAAGCCGGCGCAGAGCCCGCTACTACGGCTGGTTTTGCCCCGCCTGTCAGGGGATGGCCGTGGTCGTGCGCGAAAATAAATCTTATCGCCACCTTTATTGCCCTCAGTGTCAAGCTCTTACCCTTGATCTCCAAACCGAGATTATTAGGAGAAACATCTATCCCTACACCTTCAGACGAGAAACCTTGACTTGCCCTCTCTGCCAATACCGAACGGAGCGAGAAGTTGAAGTCCAAGAGCCTGATGACAGCGATTATGACACCAGAGACCGAGATAGAAACTTCGGGGGCGGCAGCAGCCACGGCGACGGAGCAGGCGGCAGTTGGTGAGACCCAACTCTAGAGATTTCTCTATCGATTGAACAAGGGAGTTGGGCTTCTCTTAAATCCGCCGGGACAGTAGAGTGGTAAGGGAGCAGCGATAGCGATTTGTTAAGGACGAAGATCCCATGACCCTTGCAGAAGGCGTGCAACTGGTTACCTTTGGGGTGCTCTCGGCGATGGCCATCGGCTTTGCCATGGGAGTGGTTTGGGCCCCTAACATCGTCTATTCCGGCTTTCTATTGGGGGGCGTTTTCCTGAGCATGGCCGGGCTGTACCTTCTCTTGAATGCCGATTTTGTGGCTGCCGCCCAAGTGTTGATCTACGTCGGCGCGGTCAATGTGTTGATCCTGTTCGCCATCATGTTGGTGAACCGGCGCTACACCTTTGCTCCTCTGAAACTGGGCTGGCTGCGCAATGGGGTGACGGCGGCGGTGTGTTTGGGGCTGTTTGCCCTCCTGACGGCAATGGCCTTGAATACCCCCTGGCAGTTGGAGCCAATCCAGCCCACGAGCAGTGCTCTGGTGATTGGCGGGCATTTCTTTAGCGATTATCTGTTGCCGTTTGAGCTGGCTTCTGTTTTGCTGCTGATGGCGTTGATCGGGGCCATTGTGCTGGCGCGTCGAGAGTTTGTCATCCCCCAAGCCCAAGAAGGGGATCTCAGCTTGCTGGAGCGGGCTCGGCCCCGGCTGGAATCGGAGTCGGAACGCCCAGCAGAGCTGGTGAGCACCCGTTAAGGCTGTCTGCTCTCGGCCATACAGCTCAAGGTCTTCCTCACACCCCTCTCATCTGTATCCACTGGAGCCTCTTGGGATGTTGCAACTGCAGTTTTTCTTGGTGGTCGCGGCAGTTCTCTTCTGCATCGGCATCTACGGCTTGATCGTCAGTCGCAACGCCATTCGGGTGTTGATGTCGATTGAGCTGATGCTCAACGCGGTGAACCTCAACTTTATGGCCTTCTCCAACTTTGTTGACTCCAGCTTGATTCGCGGCCAGGTGTTTTCGGTGTTCGTCATCACCGTGGCGGCTGCCGAGGCGGCAGTGGGCTTGGCCATTGTGTTGGGGATCTACCGCAACCGGGCCACCATCGACATGGAGAGCTTTAATCTGCTCAGGTGGTAGTTGTTTTCTTGATCGATTACGTTCAGGTGCGGCTGGGCAGCGGCGGGCATTGGATCCCGGGGATCAAGGATTCCAGCAGGCCGCTGCAGGCATCCCAGAGCAGCTCGATCACGTAGTGAAACCCAGCCTCGCCCCCGTAGTAGGGATCCGGAACTTCTTCATCGGTGTGGGAACGACAGTAGCTACAGATTAAGCGCACCTTGTCGGCATATCTTCTCTGGGGATCGAGGCTGAGGATATCGCGATAATTTTGCCGATCCATAGCCAGGATCAGGTCGAACTCCCGCAGATCCAAAGGATGAATTTGCCGGGCTTGGCCGTGCAGCTCCAGTCCATAGCGCTGGGCAACTTGTTGCATGCGGCGATCTGGGGGACTGCCGATGTGATAGGCGGCTGTACCTGCCGAATCGCAGATAATGGCTTCTTCGTGGCCGCTGCTCTGCAGCAAGTAGTTGGTGATCCCTTCGGCAGCAGGAGAACGGCAGATGTTGCCCAGACACACAAACAGCAGCTTTTGGCTCATGGCAATCTCAACGGCAGTAAAAAGCTCTTCTTAACCCTACAACAATGTCCATCTGGTGGTTCTTTAGAATGGGGCCGATCCCACTTTCTACCGGGAGCCGCTGCAGTGTTTGGAATTCCAGGTTCAATCAAACCGACAAGGGATCTCCAGGCACTGCTGCAACAGCTTCAGGTAGTCTTGGCCATCCATGAGAAAGGCGCCAAAACGGGCTAGGTGCGGGTTCATCAACTGAGCGTCGAACAGGCGAAATCCCCGCTCCCGCAGGTGTTCCACCAGCTTCACCAGGGCCACCTTCGAGCCGTTGGGCCTGCGGTAGAACATGGACTCGCCGATGAACGCTGCCCCCAGGGCAATGCCCAGGATCCCGCCTGCTAGGGTGTCTCCCTGCCAGGTTTCAAAGCTATGGGCAAAGCCGGCCCGGCGCAGAGCTGCGTAGATCTGCTTCAGCTCACGGCTGATCCAGGTGTGGGTACGAGCGGCACAGCCTTCTACCACCTGCTCAAAAGCGTCGTTGATCCGCACCTGGAAACGACCGCTGCGCACCAAAGGCCGCAACGAACGGGGGCAGTGGAATCGCTCGTCGAGCGGGATCACGGCGTGCCGGTCGGTGCCGTACCAAGCTAGGGATCCCGTCTCTTCGTCGGCCATCAGGAAGTAGCCTTGGGCGTATCCGGCCAGAATGGCGTCCAGGTTCACTTGTGCCCCCTCAAGATTGCCATTGGGGCGAGAGACTGGCAAAATCTCCCGCATTGACTTTGGGGTGACAATCCACGCAGCCACTGACCCGCACAGGAGTGGGAAACTCCACTTGCAGGTGCAAGGCGCGGAAATAGCGAGAATCGGCCAGGCGGTAGGGCACCTGTTCTCCTTGTCGCAGAGGGCGGGAGTTGGGCCGCAAATAACCCCAGGCCAGTTGCAAAGCCACGCCGCTCAGGGGCTGGATCTGCTGGCCATAGTGGCTGGGATCCTGTAGCAGCCGTCGCCAGGTTTCGGTGGGCAACACTTGGGCGGGCAACGCCACGTGGCAACTGCCACAACTGCGCACATATTGAGCCTGCTCCAGTTGGGCTTGAGTTAGGCCCTGCTGTGCCTGTGCCCCCAGCTTCTGTGCCGATCCCGCCAGCAGGGATCCCACAAACCCGGCCAGGATGGCCACCATGGCCCAGATCCCAAATCGAAGTCGCCGGCGCCGTCTTTGTGAAGGAGCCATACTCTCACAGCCACTGCCTATGCTTTCCACTCTATGTCCTTTCCGGTAGCGAAATCAGGAGTGAAAACGGCGCCTCTGGCAGTGGCCACTCAAAACCCTTCTTCCTCGAGGGCCTGGACGTTTTGCACAATCCGGGAAAGCTCGTTTTTCTCGTCCACATTGATGCGGGTCGGGGAGCCGCTGATGATGCGCTCGTAGCCCCGGAAGGAATCGCGGATTTGGATGCCTGCATTGGAGATCAGGTACTCGCGGATCCCTTTGTCGTGCCAGGATCCCCGCATTTTGAAGACATTGAGCGCGCGGGCCATCTCGCCGCGGATCTCCACGTATTGCAGCAGGATGATCGTGTCGGTGATGGTGGAGATGTGGGACTCGGTGATGGAATGGGATCCCATGAATTGGTCGGTGGTGTTGGTGAAAAAGCCGGTGATCTCCTCTTGCTTGGCCAGGCCGGTTACCCCAATAACAAACTGGCGGAAGGCATTTTGGCTCACCCCCCGCGCCAGCGCCGACAGCGAGTCGATGGCCATGCGAGAGGGCTTGAAGGCCATCATCTCCGTTTTGATCTTCTGCAGGTGATCTTCCAGGCCAGCCGACTCCGGATAGGCGCAGATGATCTTAAGGAGGCCCTGCCGCTCGAACTCTTCCAGCTCAATGCCCCAGGAGGAGGCGTTGCGGGAAAGCTGCGCCCGCGATTCTTCATAGGCGAAGAGAATGCAGCGTTCCCCATCCAGACAACCCCGCTCTAGGAATTTGCTCACCAGCGAGGTTTTGCCCGTGCCGGTGGCGCCGGTGGCCAAAATAATCGAGTCTTTGAAGAAGCCACCGCCGCACATCTCGTCCAGCTTCTCGATACCCGAAGAAACGCGCACATTGGAGGAGCGCTGCGTCAGTTGCATGGCCCCCAGCGGGAAGATGTTGATCCCGTCGTTGGTGATGGTGAAGGGATATTCCCCCTTCATGTGGGTGGTGCCCCGCAGCTTCAAGATCTCGATGGTGCGCCGCCGCTTCTCGCCTTCCAGAATGTTGCGCAGGATCACCACGTTGTCGGAGACGAATTCTTCCACGCCGTAGCGAGCGATGGGGCCGTACTCGTCGGTGCGCTCGGTGGTCATGACGGTGGTGACATTGGCCTGCTTGAGGCGGGCCGTCAGGCGGAACAGCTCTCGCCGCACCACGCCGGCAGGGTCGTATTGCTGAAAGATGGCCGTCACCGAGTCGATGGAGACCCGCTTGGCTTTGTATTTGCGGATGGCGTACTGGATGCGCTCGATAAGGGCCGACAAGTCGAAATTGCCGCTCACCTCGTAGCCTTCGGGATCGGGGGAGGCATCCAGGATGAACAGTTGGCCCCTGTCGATGAGAGCCTGCAGATCCCAGCCAAAGCTGGAGGCATTGCGAATGATATCGGCGGGGGTTTCCTCAAAGGTGACAAAGATCCCCGGCTCTTGATACTTCACGATGCCGTTGTAAAGGAATTGAATGGCAAACAGAGTTTTGCCGGTACCAGAGGTGCCGCTGACCAAGGTGGTGCGTCCCAGGGGCAGCCCACCGTGGCTGATGTCTTCAAAGCCCTCGATGCCCGTCTGTTTTTTCGGGATCCCACGCAGCTCCGATAGACTCGCTGGGTGGTTGTCTGTGGTTGGTTCGGTGGAGTCCTCTGCGGCGTTATCCTGTGGCTTTTCTGGCTCAGAAGGCCCCAATGATTGGTTCATCCCATTCTCCTTGCCCTCGTGGCCTGTCTCAAGTCTCTTCGTCCAGTTCTTCGTAGAGCAGATCCAGGCCGATGAGCACTTTCTCGCGGTTGGACAGATCGCCAATAATCTTCCGCACCGGTGGCGGCAGGATTTTGGCCAAGGTCGGCGTTGCCAAGATCTTATCTTCCTCTGCCAGTTGCGGGTTTTTCAAGACATCGATCACCTTCAGACTGTACACGCCGCGGAATTCCTTTTCTAAGATGTCTTGCAAGGTGCTGAGGGCACGCAGAGAACTGGGGGTGTTGCCCGCCACGTAGAGCTTGAGGACATAGGCTTTGCGAGTGGACATATCAGGGATCCCTTGGGGCAGGTTTGGGAATGGAGCGGCGGTACATTTCGCTCAGGTGGGCCATCACATCGATCAGGGTGAGGCGGTAGTCTAGCAGGATCTCTTCGCTGCGGCCTTCCAGTTTCAGTTGTTTGGCAAAGTCCTCCATCAAGTTCATGTGCAGCTCCAGCAGTTGAGCAGCGCCGATGTCGGCAAAGAAGGCAAGGGCCACCAGCTCGTCGATGCGGGCATTGGCGGTCTCAGGAGACTGAAAGTATTCCAGGACAATGGTTTGGTACAGGCCGCGCAGCCGCTGCATCAAGGCTCGCTGCTCGTGGGGTGGGAGGCGCCGATAAAACAGCTCTGGGTCACGATGATAGTACACTCCGGCATAGCCCAGCCGTTCCCGCAGTTTCTCCGCCAGCCGTCGCTGTTGTTGGTTGCTGTAAGCCAGGTAGGGCTGATCGCTGGGATGCACTGGGCCCTGCGGGAGACCGCAGGTGGGAGACATCTGCAGAAACAAGGCGATGGCCCGATCCACCAGCAGCTCTAAGACGGAAGGGGATCCGGAACAGTCGGCCCGCGCCTGTCCCTTCAGCTCTTGCGGCGAAATGGGACGAACAAGGGTGGCATTGTGGTAAAAAAATTGCTCCCGCTTGAGCAATGCCTTTACCCGAGAGGAGTGTTCTTCGGTCTCCAGATGGGATTCTTCCAGCACAATGGCCAACACGGTCGGCAGCAGAAGCCCCCAGGCGCAGAGCTGATTACCCAGATCGTGCAACTCCTGCAGCCGACCGGGATCCACCAGAAGCACCAAGCAATCGACATGGCCGTCTTGTTTTCTGAGGGCTTCTAGAAAGGCCGCTTGATCCTGAAAACACTCGACGACGAAACGCTGCGGGGGTAGCCAGTCCTCGCAAGCCAGAGGTTCCTCTGCTGGCGGCTCCCAATCCAGCAACAGGCTGATGCGCAGGGGGTGGGGGTCAGGCAACAAGACAAGGGCTGAAGACGCATTCCTATCTTAAATCTGGCCGGGATCCCCGCTCACCTGCCAGAGTTGGGCCAAAGGAGCAATCCTCTGATCCGCTCCACTGAGTGTGCAATCTGTTCAGACGCTGCCTGCGCTCTTGCCGGATCCCGCTTGTGCTCTTCGGCCAGAGTCCTCATCGGCGATGACGGTGCGGTAGTACTCCTCCAACTGTTGTGTGGCCGCCGACCAACTCCAGCGCTCAGCCTCTTGCCGGGCCTGCTGCCGGAAGAGCTGCCGCTGCCCGGTGCCCTCTAAGAGCTGCCGCGTGGCCTGGACAAAGTCGCTGTCGGAGTCCGGATCGAACAGAAAGCCGTTGCGGCCGCTGTCCACCACATCGGTAATGCCGCCGCAGCGGGGGGCGATTACCGGACAACCGGCAGCCATGGCCTCCAACAAGACCAAGCCCAACGTCTCGGTGCGGGAGGGGAACACGAACAGATCCGCGGACGCAAAGGCCGCCGCTAGGTCTTGCCCCTGTAAATAGCCCGTAAACACCACGTCGTAGCCGGCAAAATGTTGCTCCAGGGATCCCCGCTCCGGCCCATCGCCCACGATAGCCAGGCGCGCCTGCGGGATCTGCTCCAGCAACACCCGGATCCGCCCCACCTCTTTTTCCGCCGAGAGCCGACCTACGTAGAGCAACAGCGGCCGCTCCGGCTGACCCGCCGTAAGGCGGGCCCGCATCTCTGGGTCGGCAGCCTGCGGGTGAAACAGCTCCGTATCCACCCCCCGCTGCCACAGTTGCACCCGCTCGATGCCGTGGGCGCTCAGCTCCTGCATCATGGCCGTCGAGGTGCAGAGGTTGACCCGCGCCAAATTGTGCCCCAGCTTGAGGAGGTTCCACAAAACTCCCTCCAGAAAGCCCAGCCCGTAGTGCTTCAGATACTTCGGCAGATGGGTGTGGTAGGAGGCCACCAGCGGGATCCCCATCGCTTGGCTGTAGTAGAGGCCCCCCAACCCCAAAACCGCCGGGTTGACCACGTGGATGACATCCGGTCGGAAGCGGTTGAGCACCCTGCCGATGGCGGGGCCGGGAGCAGCCAGCTTCAACTCCGGGTACAAAGGCAAGGGGAAGCCTGGGATCCCGTAAACCCGCGCCCGCGCAAACCGCCTGGGCGCCCCCTGAGGCGCGACGATAAGCACCGAGTTGCCGCGGGCCGTCAGATGGCGCACCGTGTGGCAAAGCCGCGTAACGATGCCATCCACCTTGGGCAGAAACGTTTCCGTAAACAGGGCTATGCGCATCGGGATCCCAAGCCTAGTGAAAAGGCTCTGCAGATTCTCTTAGGATGAGTGTTGCACAAAACGGCAACGCAATGACGGCTTGGGATCGCAGCAGCACAACTTTATTGCAGCAGCTGATCTTGCAGCGGAGCAGAATGAGTTGGCTCTTGGTTCTGGCCGAGGGTATCGGCCGCCGTTTTGCTGATCAACAACAGCGTAGCCGCCAGAGCCAGTCCAATAACGTCTCGCCACATAATCCGCTCCCACACTCCTCATGCCCCCTACTGTAGCGGCGGTTTTTTCGGCTGGGCAGTGATGGGCGACGGATTTTTAGGTGACAACAATCACTTCCAGAATTGCGGCTTTGCCCCCTAGTCGCGAAAGGCCAGTTGCAAGCTGGTGATCAGCAGAACCAAAGAAAACACCGCCATCACCCCTCCCCAGAACCAGTAGGGCAAAAACAGGTTTTGGGCAATCTGGCTGGAATCGGAGAGGATCAGCCGCCCGTCGATGACAGCAGCGTCCATAAAAAGATAATCGAGCTGGTGATAGGTGCTCACACAGGCTTGCACCCCCAAAAACTGCAGGGCAAAGCTTTGTAACCAAGGGGCAGCCCAGCGAGCTACTGCCAGGATGCCCAAACCCATGGCCGGGAGGAACAAAAGGCCAAAGGGGGAACGCACCCAGAGCAGCGTCGAGAGCAATAACAGGGATCCCAAAAATACCAGCCCCAGCCGAGCTGTGCTGCGGCGGCGGGAGGTGAGGATGAACAGGGCCCCAGCTATGGGCGGCCCCATCGGCCCGGCAGCGGCCACCAAGGCCCGCCCCACCCGCCCCAAAAACAGCTCGCCACTGTGAATGGCCAGCCCCGAGCCGTCGGGATAGATCTCAAGACGATGAAACTCCCCCCCCAACAGCAGTGCCATCAGGCCATGGCCCATCTCGTGAAACCAGGTGGCCAACAAAGTAAAGGGGTAGAGGAGGTAATTGCCCCAGGGAAACCGCCAGAGCAAGACCGTTAGCCCCGCCGCAGCCACCAGCCAGATCACGCTGTGCCGGCCAGGCCTTGCGGAAGGGGAAGGAGGCAGCTCAAACTGAGTCATACCAGCAGGTGGGTGGAGAAAAGGCCCAAGATGCCTTGTCGGCCTAGACGATTGCCGGCAGAAAAAAGTTCCACATCAGGCAAAAATAGCCGGGCCAACTCCCCTCTCCCTCTGGGAGAGGGGTTGGGGGTGGTCGCGTGAGCGGCGCGGAGCGCTTGGGTGACCTCTGGGAGAGGGGTTGGGGGTGAGGGGCCAACAACAGCAAGGAGACAGGGGAGCCGTCTCACAGGTAGGCTGGAAAAGCCCCAAGGGATCCCTGCCTATGGCCACCTTCCTGCGCGACTGGAGCTACCGCTTTCCCTGGCTTTACCGCAGCATCAGCCGTGCGGCTGCCCTAGCAGTGGGGGGATATGAGCGACTGCGCCGGTTGCCCCTCCAAGGGATCTCCATCCAGCCCCAGGAGCGGGTATTGGATCTCTGCTGTGGCCCTGCCGAAGTGACTCCAATCCTAGCCGAGCTGAGCCAAAACGTTGTCGGCCTGGATGCTTCCCCCAAAGCCCTGGCGGCAGCTCGCCAACGCCTCCCCAAGGTGGAATTTGTGGAAGCCTTTGCCCAGGATCTGCCCTTTCCTGCCAACAGCTTTGATTGGGTGCACACCAGCTTGGCCCTGCACGAGCTGCCTTTTCCTGACCTGGAACAGGTGCTGCGGGAAGGGTGGCGGGTGCTCAAGCCGGGGGGAGGGCTTTTGATCCTGGACTTGCACGCGCCTTGCCAACCTTGGATGTGGCCTGGGCTGGCCCTCTTTCTGGCCCTGTTTGAAACCGAGACCGCCTGGAACTTGCTCAAGTTGGATCTGCCGCAGTACTTGCAGCAGCAGGGCTGGCAATCCGTCCGGCAGACCCTGCACGCCGGGGGGGCTTTGCAGGTGATCCAGGCCCAAAAGCCTGCCGCCTAAGCTGCTCACCCTTGGTGCCAGAAGGGGGTGCCGAGAACCGGTGTGCTGGGCTGAGCCGCTTCCTGGGGGGTCATCGCGCCGGCCAGGTAGGCTCGCCGGCCTGCGCGCACTGCTTCCGCAAAGGCCTCGGCCATTGCCACCGGATCCCGAGCCAAGGCCACCGCTGTATTCAACAGCACCCCATCGAAGCCCCACTCCATCACCTGGCAGGCGTGGGAGGGCAGGCCCAGGCCGGCATCCACGATCAGGGGCGCCTCGATCCGCTCTCGCAGCAAGCGCAAGTTGTAGGGGTTGAGGGGGCCCTTGCCGGTGCCGATGGGAGCGGCCCAGGGCATCACCACTTCACAACCGGCATCCAAGAGCCGCTGGCACAGCACCAGATCGTCGGTGCTATAGGGCAGAACCTTGAAGCCGCGACGGATTAGTTCGGCAGCGGCAGTGGGCAGTTGCACCGGATCCGGCTGCAAGGTGTAGTCATCCCCAATGAGCTCCAGCTTGATCCAGTTGGTGCCGAACACCTCCCGCGCCATCTCCGCTGTGGTGACTACCTCCTGCACGCTGTGGCAGCCGGCGGTGTTGGGCAGAACCGGGATCCCTAGCTTCTGGAGCAGGGCCCAAAACCCTTGGGAAGCTTCCGACCCCAGCGCCCCCTGGCGCCGCAGGGAAACGGTCAACAAACAGGGCTGTGCCCGCACCACCGCCTGCTCCAAAATGGCGGGCGAAGGGTAGCGAGCCGTCCCCAGCATCAGGCGGCTGGGCAGCGCTTGGCCGTAGAGCACCAAGGGATCCTCATCGGCCCGAGTCGAGGGGGAGACAGGAAGAAGAGTGGACATCGCTGAGGGGCAAAAATGCGGGATCTGAGGGGAGGCAGTCGGGCACTAGCCGCCGGCAACCGGCGCGACAATCTCCACCTGGTCGCCTTCTTGCAGACGAGTTCGCTCGTACTGGGCGCGCGGCACAAACTCTAGATTAACCGCCACCGCAAAAGGGCCACTGATCTCCACCTGGGCTATCGCCTCGGCCAGCGTGGTGCCCTCCGGCAAATCGTAAGGCTTTTGGTTGATCAAGACACGCATGGCGACAGGGATTCACCGGCAAGAGGGGCAGCCTGTACCTGAAAAGGGATCCCCAACTCCTGAGCAAGGCGGCAACTGCCGTGGTGAAGATACTCCAAGACGGCATCGTGGATAGCCGGGGAGATCATAAAGCCATGGCGATAGAGGCCGTTGATCTGCAACAGGCGAGGCGCGCACTCCACCACGGCTGGCAAGTGGTTCGCCAAGGTGGGACGACATTGGCTGCCTAATTCCAGGATACGCGCTTCGGCAAAGGCAGGGTGGACGGCGTAGGCGGCGCTGAGCAGCTCCAGAGCCGAGCGGACACTCACCGGCGAGCGATCCTCGGATTCAATTTCGGTGGCTCCCACCACAAACAGGTGCCCCGGCTTGGGAGCGATGTAGATCGGGTAGCGGGGGTGCAACAGCCGGGTCGGGCGCCGCAAAGCTACTTCCGGGGCATACAGACGTACCACCTCACCTCTAACTCCCCGCAGCGGTGACTGCCCACCCCATTCTGTTCGGGATCCCAGGCCGCGACAGTCCAAAACCCACCCGCCGGTTTGTTGCTGCCAGGCTTCCGCCTGCTCCAGATCCCAGGGGCAACTCCACTCCACCTCCACCTCGTGCTGCCGCAGCTTGGCCAGCAGAGCCGACAACAGTTGGCGGTTATCCAGTTGGCCCTCTTGGGGAAGATACAGGCCTTGCCCAAATCGCCCGGCCAGCGAGGGCTCCAGCTCAGCTACAGCCTGGGCATCCAGAGGCTGGGGCTTGGGGAGATGGGGAAGGCGTTCCCCCACAGCAGCTAGCAGGGATGAGAAGCGTCTGGCTTCCCCCGCATCTTGGCGGTGCCAGAGGATCAGGGTGCCTTCCTGCTGAAAGAAAACCGGCTGCGGCAGACTGGCCAAAAGGGAGGGCCAACGGGAGAGGGCATAGTACCCCTGCGCTACTACGCTGGCCTCGGCGACGGCAGACTCCGCCAGGGGAGCCAGCATGGCAGCGGCAAAATGGGCAGCACTGCTCTCGACGGCACCGGCAGGAGCCGCCTCCACGATGCGGACAGAATGCCCGACCTCGACCAGGGTGGCAGCCAACAGGCGCCCCATCAGACCGGCTCCGAGGACAAGAATGGGATCCCGCTGCGCTCTCCCCACCGCTGACGGGATAGGAGATGGCCTGGGCAGACTTGCTGCCGCATTTGTCCGAGAAGATGAGGTTGAAAGGGTCAAAGTGCCCCCCACCGCTGAGGCAATGGATTTCATGTTAGATCCGATGTTGACATACCCCCTGTCCTCAGGGACAGGGATTCTTGACGCTTGAGAAGGTGAAGGCGCAGGCAAAGCTCTTCGCCCTTAGTTTGGCCGCTTGGCGGGCATCACAACCGCGGCGGATGGTAGGGAGGTTCTTTGCAGTTGTGCAGGTTTTCTGGGGTATGGCGATGGACAAACTCACAGCAACGAGCCAACGCCTTCAGCACCAGCTCCAGTTTCTCAACCTGCTGGGGGGTGGTGATGAGTTGGCAGGATACGGTGAGAATGTGAAACATTTTCAGGTGGTGAAGTGATGGCGTCAACTGGAGTACCCCTTGCCGGATTCGGGCATCCAGGTACTTACCCTCCCCAGCCTACAAAGGTAGGGGACTGTTGAACTTTTTCCCATCCTAGTCGCCATTACCGGTTCCACGCTCTGCCAAGTTTAGGATCAAGATCCCCAGCAAAGCTAGGCTCAGCAAGCTGGCGATCACCATCGGTTCATCTGGGATCATATCCATCTAGACTTTGCCTCACCCCATCGTAAAGAGCCATACCTCAGACTCGTTGCCCAACCCGGCGGCTACCCTCTGGTCACCCTGAGCAAGCATCTGTCCAGCGGCTTACACTACACTAGAAGAACTGACCCATCCCTTGGACTGGCATGATTCCCACGGTTATCGAGCAATCCGCGCGAGGCGAGCGCGCCTTTGACATCTACTCGCGTCTTTTGCGGGATCGGATTATCTTCCTGGGCACCCAGGTGGACGACGACATTGCTAACCTGATCGTGGCCCAGATGCTCTACTTGGAATCCGAAGACCCCGAGAAAGACATCTACCTCTACATCAACTCCCCCGGCGGCTCGGTCTATGCCGGTATGGCCATCTACGACACCATGCAACACATCCAGCCGGATGTCTCCACCATCTGCATCGGTCTGGCCGCCAGCATGGGAGCCTTTCTGCTGGCAGGGGGCACCAAAGGCAAACGCATCGCCCTTCCCCACGCCCGCATCATGATCCACCAGCCCCTCGGTGGAGCCCAGGGGCCGGCCACCGACATCGAAATTCAGGCCAAAGAGATCCTCTTCATCAAAAACAGCCTCAACAGCCTGCTGGCCTACCACACCGGCCAACCTCTGGAGCGCATCGAACGCGATACCGACCGCGACAACTTTATGACCCCAGAACAGGCCAAAGAGTACGGCCTCATCGACCAGGTGATCAGCAAGAGATCCCAGCCAACCCTGGCAGCCGTTTCTTGAGCGTCTAGGTTCTGCGGCCAGCTTGCAGGGCTCCCTCAAAGCAGGGAGCTTTTGCCTGTTGGCAGGGATCCCACCGGCGAAGATATTAAGAAAGCCAAAGAAATTGGTCTTCTTGTCACTAAGTCAGGGGACTCACTTTAACCAAACTAATCGAACTCATAAAGAAAGTAATGATCAGCTGATCCTTGCGGATGATAGCTTAGGATTAAACCAGTGTAGACCTGTGTTTGCCGCAATTCTAGCTTAGACACTGTATAGAAATCTTTCCACTGGGTTTCCAAAGTCCAGGGCGTCAGAGCTGGCAATGGGCGGCACTTGAAAAGGAGGGTTTTGGACTTTGCATCCGCTTGAATGCGGAAGACTGTCTCAAAGCCCAAGTCCCACGGTTGTGGGGCAGGTTCATTCACGAAAACTCGGTGGTCTGGGGCTTTGGCCCTGGGTTTTTGCCTCATTGGTTGCAGCCGTGAATGGCATTTTCTGGTTTTGTGATTCGTTCAGAGGGAGATCGACGTGGCTTACGCAGCAACCCAATCCAAAAGCGGCTATCAAGCCGGGGTGAAAGATTACCGACTCACCTATTACACGCCCGACTACACGCCCAAGGATACCGATGTCTTGGCCTGTTTCCGGGTTACCCCTCAGCCGGGCGTTCCCCCCGAAGAGGCCGGGGCGGCGGTGGCGGCTGAGTCCTCGACCGGCACCTGGACAACGGTGTGGACAGATTTGCTCACCGACTTGGATCGGTACAAGGGCCGCTGCTACGACATCGAGCCAGTTCCCGGCGAAGAGAATCAATACTTCTGCTTCGTCGCCTATCCGCTGGATCTGTTCGAGGAAGGCTCGGTCACCAACATGCTCACCTCGATTGTGGGCAACGTCTTCGGCTTCAAGGCCCTGAAGGCGCTGCGGCTGGAAGACTTGCGCATCCCCGTGGCCTACTTGAAGACCTTCCAGGGCCCTCCCCACGGCATCCAGGTGGAGCGGGACAAATTGAACAAGTATGGCCGCCCACTATTGGGCTGCACCATCAAGCCCAAGCTGGGCCTTTCCGCTAAAAACTACGGGCGGGCGGTGTACGAGGCGCTGCGGGGCGGTCTGGACTTCACCAAAGACGACGAAAACATCAACTCCCAGCCCTTCCAGCGCTGGCGGGATCGCTACCTCTTTGTGATGGAGGCCGTCCACAAGGCCCAAGCGGAAACTGGCGAGATCAAGGGGCACTACCTGAACGTGACGGCGCCCACCTGTGAGGAGATGTTCAAACGGGCGGAGTTTGCCAAGGAGATTGGTGCCCCCATCATCATGCACGACTACCTGACTGCTGGGTTTACCGCCAACACCAGCCTGGCTAAGTGGTGCCGCGACAACGGCATTCTGCTGCACATCCACCGCGCCATGCACGCGGTGATCGACCGGCAGAAAAACCACGGCATCCACTTCCGGGTGCTGGCCAAGTGCTTGCGCATGTCCGGCGGCGACCACCTGCATGCCGGTACGGTGGTGGGCAAGTTGGAAGGCGACCGCGCCGTGACGCTTGGCTTTGTGGATCAGATGCGGGAGAACTATGTGGAGGCGGATCGCTCTCGGGGTAACTTCTTCACCCAAGATTGGGCTTCGATGCCTGGGGTGATGCCGGTGGCCTCCGGTGGCATTCACGTCTGGCACATGCCGGCACTGGTGGAGATCTTCGGTGACGATGCCGTGCTGCAGTTTGGCGGCGGAACCCTGGGACACCCCTGGGGGAACGCTCCAGGCGCGACCGCCAACCGGGTGGCTTTGGAAGCTTGTATCCAAGCTCGTAACGAAGGTCGGGATCTGGCCCGCGAGGGCAACGACATCATCCGCGAAGCGGCCAAGTGGTCGCCGGAGCTGGCGGCTGCCTGCGAGCTGTGGAAGGAGATCAAGTTCGAGTTCAAGCCCGTCGATACCCTCTAGAGATTGGCTGGGGCAAGGGATCCCCACAGTTCTCTTGCCCCGCTGCTTTGGCCACCCCCTGGATTGGCAATGGATCTAAAACAGATCGCCAAAGATACGGCCAAGACCTTGATCAGCTACCTGACCTATCAGGCGATGCGCACGGTGCTGGCCCAACTGAGCGAGACGGATCCTCCCAGGGCTCTTTGGCTGCAGCAGTTCTCTGCCCGGCAAAACCTCCAGGATGGGGAAGCCTACCTGCGGGCTTTGCTGGCAGAGCGCCCTGACTTGGCCTACCGCATCATGACCGTTCGCGAGCACATTGCAGCGGAGGTGGTGGATTACCTGCCGGAGATGGCCAAAGCCGGCATCCAGCAGGCCAATATGGAGCACCGCCGCAATCACCTAGAACGGCTCACCTCAGCAGCGGGATCTCCGCCGGTCACCCACCCGGAAGCGGGATCCCCTCCCCAAAACCTTAGACCCGAAACGGAGTGACAGCCATCATGCAAACCTTACCGAAAGAGCGCCGCTACGAAACCCTTTCCTACTTGCCGCCGCTGACGGATCTGCAGATCATCAAGCAGGTGCAATACATCTTGGATCAGGGCTACATCCCTGCCGTTGAGTTCAACGAATCCTCTGAACCGACGGTTCGCTACTGGACATTGTGGAAGCTGCCTCTGTTCGGCGCCACTTCTCCCCAGGAGGTGCTGAGCGAGGTGCAGGCTTGCCGCAGCGCCTACCCCAATTGCTTCATCCGTGTGGTGGGGTTCGACAACATCAAGCAGTGCCAGGTGCTCAGCTTCTTGGTTTACAAGCCCAGCGGCCTACGCTAAGAGAGGTTCGGGGCAATTGGTCTCATTCCTAGCCAATCAGCGCGGAGGGAGAGCTTCTCCCTCTTTTTTATTTCTTGCTTCGCACAGCCATTCCCAATGGCAACGGCGCCATTCTCAATCTCAAAAAACAGTCATTTCAAACAGCAACGCAACGGTTCCTTGCCTCGTTATTGCTACACAACGCTGTCGCGAAGGCGCCGCTCTAACTCCCCTCTCCCTCAGGGAGAGGGGCTGGGGGTGAGGGCCATCCCTCAGGGAGAGAGGTTGGGGGTGAGGGCCATCCCTCAGGGAGAGAGGTTGGGGGTGAGGGGCCCCTTTTTAGGATCCGATCCCCAAAAGCGCTCCCAATCCCACGGCCAGGAGAGCTGCTAGGGCTGTTTGAATGCCGTTCACCACTTCGTTGCTCATCCAGGCCAGGCGGGGTTGCAACACCACCCCCATCCAGCTTTCTGCCAAGGTGGCCAGGATCCCGGCCAGACAGCAAATGCCCAGCCAAAACGGGTCTCCTCTTACCCACTCCCCACCGATCCCCCAAGCCAAGGTGGCCATCCCTACCGCTGCCGCCACCCCTGCCAGGGATCCCTCCAGGCTCACGGCTCCTTCTGTGCCCGCCGGCACGGATTGGAAGGTGGTGATCAAAAAGGTCTGGCGTCCGTAGGCTTTCCCCACCTCGCTGCTGACGGTATCGGCCAATTTCGCTGCAAAGCTGGCACCATACCCCAACCACCACAGCGGATGCGGCAAGAAAGTGTAGCCCACCGCGCATACTGCCCCGGTCAAAGCGGATCCCCAGACATTTTCCGGCCCTCGCGCCCCCTCTCGCTTTTCGGCGATCCCCTGCGCCTGCTTGCGCCGGATCCCCAGCCGGGTGACGGCGGTGCCGATTAAAAAATAGGCCGCCACCACCGCATAGCCCCGCCACCCCAGCCCCCCCCACACCAACAGACCCAGTAGGCCTGCGTGGAGGACTCCCGCCCGCGTCAGCGCCTTCTGGGGGCTCAGCAGGGCCAGTGCCACCAAGGCCAGATTGAGCCAGAGCGCCACTCCCCACTGACTCAGCAGCCACGCTTGCCACATAAACACCCAAAAAGCAGTGAAACCGCCGCCAAGGGTCAACTGCAGAAACGGAGAGGGAGGGATTCGAACCCTCGACGGAGCTTTTGGGCCCCGTAACTTCTTAGCAGGAAGCCGCTTTCGACCACTCAGCCACCTCTCCAAAGCGGCAGAGACACCCTCCGTTGGGATCCAGCCGCCAGCTCACCTATTGTAGAAGATGGGATCCCGCCCGGCAACTGGGCCTGCAAGAACTCCGTCCCGCTGTCGCGAATGGTCGGGATCCCTCCTGGAGGTAACCCCTGGGCTTGGGCGGCCCTAGCTCACCACCTGCACGTAGATATCGAAGCTGCCGCTGTTGTCGCCGTAGCTGCCCTTGGCATCGTTGACGTTGAAGGCAATATCCAAGTTGGGATCCAGATCTACCTCTTGGGGCTGCTCCGGCGAGGATTCCCAAACCTGATGGGCCACCAGTTGGGCGTTGGGCTGGAACACCACAAGCCCGTAGCGGCAAAGACCGGGGTAGCGCCACTCCGGCGGGGTCGGGATCCCTTTGCCAAGGGGCGAGCGGATGCTGGTGGAGAAAGAAAAGCCGTAGCGCCAGGCCACATTTTTCACGAAAAAGCGGATGCGGCTGGCCCGCAGCGGACGCCCCTGCCAGTGCAGGATATTGCCGGCCTCTTGATTGACCCGCAGGTCAGAGAAAGCCATCCAGCCCTGCAAGTTCTCCTCTTGGGGCTGGGTGCCTTCGATCACTTGAGCTTGGCTCCAGTCTAAGTCGCTGCCATCGCAGGCGATCTGGCGTGGAATTTGGGTCAAATCCAGTTGTGGCAACCCTAGAGTACCAGACGCAGATTGGGTAGACATCTATCTCTCCTTTTTTTCAAAATGACTCCCGAAGTGAGGATCTGTAGAGAGCTTACAGGGATCCCAAAAATGAAGCCGGGGAAAGGTTTTAAAGACAAACCTATTCCTCTCCCTGCTGCTTGGTGGAGAATCTCAGATGAACTATGACATCGGGGTTGAAAACCTCAGGCTCTTGCTCGATCGGGCAAGAGATTGAGGGTTCAAGCTCCTTACGTCAATAGGTCAACTTTACTTGATGGATGGCGGCTATTCCCAGAGAAATAGGCCTTTGCAATACTTTTTTAGGGAACCTTAGGAATCTGTTAATTCCCCACGACTTGACTGCCGACCAAAGCCAGAACCCAGATCCTTACTCAGCGCAGATCTGCTGGGAACTCGTATTCCAAAACACATTAATTTGTGCAATGCCCCTGTTAAGCACTCTTGCGCTCATCTGGTCTCTGGAGCAGCTCTCCGAACCCAGAGCGCTCTGACAGCCGTTTTTGATAGGATCACCATTACCAGTCTCGCGGGGTGCCCGGCGCCCACGGCATGCACGACACTTCTGCTCCCACCGATTTCGAAATTATCTCTCTGTCCGATCCTCAACAGGCCATGTCTTTGGCGGGCATTCAGGAGGCCAACTTGAGGTGGATCAGTCGCTTCAGTGGGGCTTCTGTAACGCTGCGCGGGCAAGACCTGTACCTGAAAGGCACCCCTCAGCAGCGGCAGCAGGTGCGGCAGTGGCTAGAATTGCTGAAGCCGCTTTGGCAAACTGGACACCCTGTCACGGTGATCGATGCAGAGCAAGCTTTTCGCGCCCTCTCCGGCCAGGAGGCTGCGGCCTATCAGCAAGCGCAAGCAGGTGTGTTGGCCCGCACCCGCAAGGGAGAGCTGATCCGGCCCAAAACGCCCCGCCAGCAGGAGTATGTGCGAGCCATTCGCGCCCACGACCTCTGCTTCGGCATCGGGCCGGCAGGCACCGGCAAAACTTATCTGGCCGCTGTTGTAGCCATTGCTGCCCTGCAAAACCGGGAATATGAGCGTTTGATCCTCACTCGCCCTGCCGTGGAGGCGGGGGAGAAGTTGGGTTTTTTGCCGGGGGATCTGGTGGAAAAGGTGGATCCCTATCTGCGGCCCCTCTACGATGCCCTGTTCGAGTTTATCGACCCGGCCAAGCTGCCCCAGTTGATGGAACAAGGGGTCATCGAGGTGGCGCCCCTGGCTTACATGCGGGGGCGCACTCTCAGCAATGCTTTCATCATTTTGGACGAAGCCCAGAACACCACCCCGGAGCAGATGAAGATGGCCCTCACGCGGCTGGGCTTCCGGTCGCGCATGGTGGTTACCGGGGATCTCACCCAAACGGATCTGGGCAAGCATCGCCTGTCGGGCTTGGCCGCTGCGGAGCGCATCCTGACGGGGGTGGAGGGGGTTGCTTTTTGCTACTTTGACCAGCGGGATGTGGTGCGTCACCCATTGGTGCAGCGGATTGTGGATGCCTACGACCGCTATGAGAGCCAGCAGTGATACTGGTGATACCTACTCATGATGAGTTGCGGAACGGTGCTCTTTTTCGATGCGGTGGGCACCCTGTTTCGGGTGCGGGGCGGCGTTGGCCAAGCTTACAGCCAGGTGGCAGCAGAATATGGGGTGAGGGTGGATCCCCCAGCGTTGGATTGCGCCTTTGCCCAAGCTTTTGCCCAGGCTCCAACTCCGGCCTGCCCAGGCTTGACGGGATCCGTCTTGCAGGAATGGGAGCGGGCCTGGTGGCGGCAGGTGGTGCGCCAGACCTTCGCCCAAGTGGGATCCCTGGCTGCTTTCGGGGAAGGGCAGTTTGAGGTGTTTTTTGCCCACCTGTTCGAGTACTTTGCCGGGGCGGGGCCCTGGGAGCTCTATCCCGAGACGCTGCCGGTTCTACAGGTTCTGCAACAGGAAGGGATCCGGCTGGGGGTGATCTCCAATTTCGACAGCCGCCTGCCCGGGGTGCTACAGCAGTTGCAGTTGGGTTCCTACTTTTCCAGCCTCACCCTTTCCACCCAGGTGGGCTATGCCAAGCCCGATCCCCGCATCTTCCAAGCTGCCCTGGCGGCCCAAGGGATCCCTCCCGCAGCCGCTTGCCACATCGGCGATAGCCACCGCGAAGACTATCAAGGGGCCAAAGCAGCGGGCTTGAAAGCCCTTTGGCTGGATCGAGAAGGAAAAGATCGCTCCTGCCAAGGACGGATAGCCGATCTGTGGGGAGCCCTTTCCATTCTCAACGGCTCGCAGCAGAATTGAGCAGCAGGGGGGCGAAAACCCCATCTGGCTTGAGCAAATAACGCCGCAGGTTCATCTGCCGCTCCAGAAGACAAGCGTGGCCGCTCAAGGGCGAGATCTCCACCTGCGCCCGGGGCAGCCGCTCCGCCAGCCGGCCCACCTCCTGCACCGACGGCAACAGGCGATCCCGCCCCCCCGCCACCAGCAACGTCGGCAGGGTCATCGACTCCAGGGGCAGCTCCTCCACGACAAACGATCCCAGCAAGGCCAAGCGCTGGGCAGCCACCTCTGGCGGGACGCTGTGCACGGCCTGGCGCAATCGCTCCCGATCCGGCGGCTCGATTTGGTTGAGCTCGGCCAAAAACCCCAGCCCCCGCTCCGACAATTGGTGATAGAGCCCTGGCGGCAAAAAGGGCAGCAGCCAATGCCCCGCCCACCACCAGGGCCGACGTCGCAGCGACGAGGCCGGATTGACCAAAACAAGGCCGCGGCACCGTTCCGGCCAGCGGGCAACCACCAACAAGGCTAGGCAGGCCCCAAAAGATTCTCCACACAAGTAGGCTCCTGTTTCCAACTGGGATCCCACCCAGTCGGCCAGGGTCTCCCAGCTATTTCCCGCCTCTGGGTGGTTCAAGCTCAGGGGGCGAATGCAAAACTCCCGCTCCAAAGCCCGCGCCTGCCGGTAAAACAACCCGCCTGTGCCATCCATACCGGGCAGGTACAGCAACAGAGGCCGCTCCTGACCAACTGCCTCCTTTGCCGGGCAGATCAAGCTAGAGGTTATCAGCTCGCCACTCAACTTTCTCATTTCCCTGCCAATCCCAATTGCACCTGTTCTCGGGCCGCTGCGGTTAGCTCTTGAATCACCTGCATTCGTTCGCGTCGGGATCGGTGGCGCTGCTTCCCAGTGACCCAGAGGGGGGATCCTACTCTGAGCACCACCCGCCGATACAACACCACCGGATGTCCCCCTTCCTGTTGAAAGCGGGGCTCGCTGGGGTCAAACCAGCGAAAGAAAGCCATGGGAATATCCACCCCCCGCCATTCTTCCTGGGCCCACACGGCCACCGGCAGAATCGGCAAGGGATCCACCGTTGCCGCCAAGGCCAGATGGGCAAAGCCCGGCTGAAACTGCCCCAACTCCTGAGGCGAGGTCGCACGGGTGATCTGCTCCGCGCCTTCCGGAAAGATCCCCACCCCCACGCCTGCCGCCAAGGTGGCCTGCGCCTGGCGAAAAAAATGGATTTGCTGCCGGGATCCCTGCTTGAGGGGAAGGCAACCCAGTGCCAGGGCCACCTCCCGCAGCAGCGGCACCTGAGACAGGTAGTAATGACAGGCAAAGCGAATTGGCCGATCCAACCCCGCGATCAGCACCGGCGCATCCAGGAAGCTGCGGTGATTGCTCACCACCACCAGCGGGCCGGCGGGAATGCGCTCCCCCCCCTCCACCCACACTTCCGTCTGGAAAAGGCTGAGCAACGACTGAGCCAGCATCTTGGAGTCTGGCGGCCAAGCCAAAACAGACAGGGCTGGGGACAACGGTTGCCAGAACGCTGCGAAGGATCCCATCAATAGTCCACCCCGCGTCGCAGATCGGCTCCCTGCTCGGCATAGTGCTTGTGGCTCACCATTTCCGAATGGACAGAGGCCAGCTCGAAATAGGGCAAGGGGGCATGGCAGCGGCCCGTAATGATGATCTCCGTATCGCGCGGCTTGCGCAACAAAGCCTGCACGATCGGCTCCACATCCAGCAGCTCCAGATCCACCGTCGGGTTCAGCTCATCCAAGATGATGGTTTTGTACAGGCCGGAAGCAATAGCTGCCCGTGCCAACTCCCAGCCCCGCTCCGCTTCTACATAGTCGATTTCTTGCTGTTTACCTCGCCAGACAATCGCATCCCGACCGCAACGCTGGTGATCCACCAGGTCGGGGTAGCTTTCTCGCAAGGCCCGAATGGCCGCATCTTCCGTGTAGCCCGTTCCCCCCTTCAGCCACTGCATGATCAGCACGCGGTGGGAGAGATCCTTGCTGATGCCGCGCCCGATGGCCTGTAGAGCCCGACCCAGAGCGCTGGTGGATTTTCCCTTGCCGTTGCCGGTGTAGATCTCAATGCCGCTGGGCTGGCCGTTTTGGGGATCCGCCCCCCGGCGCAGGCTGCGCATTTCCGAGTGCAAGTCTGCCAGGTCGATAATTTCCTTGGGCGCCCCCCGCCCGGTGATGATCACCTCCATCTCCTCCGGCTTTTGCTTGAGGGTGTTGACGACCTCATCCACCGGCAGCAGGCCCAGATCCAGCACCGGGTTGAGCTCATCCAGCACCACCACCGAGTAAAATCCTGACGCCAAAGCTCCCTTGGCCACATCCCAGCCGCGGCGGGCCTCCTGACGGTCGAACTTGGTGATCTCGTCCGGGCCGAAGAACTCCCCGCGTCCGGTGCGCAATTGATCGATGAGATGGGGGAAGCCCCGCTGCAGAGCAGCAATGGCCGCATCCTCGGCGTAGGTGCGGCCCGGCCCCTTGAGAAACCGCACCAACAACACCCGGCTGGGGGCCGCCTTTTCGATCCCCAAACCAATGGAGCGCAGCACAACCCCCAGCGCCGCCTGGGACTTGCCTTTGCCCTCACCGTCGTAGACGTGGATCTGGCCCCGTCGGCGGTCGAACTGCTGGGCGGTTACAATGCCGATTTCTGCCATGCCCCTCCGCATCGTGCCGTTGTCCAGAACTCTTGCCCTGCTACCCCCATCTTAGAGTCTAGCCACAGGTTTTTAGGAAAGCTGGCCAGGGGCCAGAAAAAGCCCTCAAGAGCCGAGAAAGGCCAGGATAAGATGAGCAATGGTTGTCCAGTCAATGCCTGTCTAGCGAGGGATCCCCCTTGTATCCGACTGCATTTTCTTCTCGCCCCTTATTTTCTGCCGTCGATAGCCCCATTGAGCTGGTGGGTGGAACACCGCTTATCCGCCTGCGGCGAGTGGCTGCCGATTTGCCGGAATCGGTGCGGGTTTACGGCAAGGCAGAGTGGTACAACCCCGGTGGCTCCGTCAAAGATCGCCCTGCCCTGAACATGATTCGCGCCGGCGAACGCCAGGGCAAGCTCACCCCCGGCAAGATCATCCTGGATGCCACCAGCGGCAACACCGGCATCGCCTACGCCTGGATCGGGGCGGCCTTAGGCTACAAAGTCAAGCTGGCCCTGCCAGCCAACGCCAGCCCGGAGCGCAAGAAGATCCTCGCGGCTTACGGCGTGGATCTGGTCTTGACGGATCCCGCCCTGGGATCCGATGGGGCCATCGAGAAAGCCCGCGCCCTCTACGCCGAAAACCCCGAGCTCTATTTCTACCCCGACCAATACAGCAACCCCGCCAACTGGCAGGCCCACTACGAGACCACAGGAGTAGAAATCTGGGAGCAAACCCAGGGGCAGGTCACCCATTTTGTAACCGGGCTGGGTACCAGCGGCACCTGTATGGGGGTAGGGCGGCGCCTGCGGGAGTGCCGCTCCGATATCCAAATCATTGCCATGCAGCCGGACTCTCCCTTTCATGGCTTAGAAGGCCTCAAGCACATGGCCACCGCCCTCAAGCCCGAGATCTACGATCCCACCCTGCCCGACCAGCACATCGAGATCTCCACAGAAGCAGCCCAGAAAATGGTCAAGCGCCTGGCCCTAGAAGAAGGCTTGCTGGTGGGCATCTCTGCCGGGGCCAATGTGGTGGCAGCCCTACAGGTGGCCCGTCAACTTTCCTCCGGAGTGGTGGTGACCATCTTTTGCGACGGGGCTGACAAGTATCTCTCGGAGCGGTTTTGGACGGAGGATTGACCTTACCGCGGCAGGATGCAAGAGGGCCAATGCCCTTAACAACTGCACACCTCTGCCGCTATGATGGTTAGGCTTAGAAGCGGATGTGGCGGAATTGGTATACGCGCACGTTTGAGGGGCGTGTGGCTTTGCCTTGCGAGTTCGAGTCTCGCCATCCGCACTGGGCCCGACCCCTCTCCCGGAGCAGGAGAGGGGAAGTGGGCAGTGGCGAGCCAGCCGAGAATTGATCTCGGCCTTTTGCGCTATTCCCGAACGGCGCCCTGCAGGCGTGCGCCCCAGGTGCGGGCAAAGCGCAGGTCAGCCCCAGCCAGATTGGCCTCGCGCAGATCGGCCCCCCGCAAGTCGGCGCCGTACAGGAATGCAGAAGAGAGGTCGGCCCCTCGCAGGTTGGCGCCCCGCAAATCTGCGCCTTCCAGGTAGGCGCCACTCAGGTTGGCTCCGCGCAATTGCGCCCGCCGCAAATTGGCCCCCACCAGGTAAGACTGGCTGAGATCGGCGCCCGTCAAGAGGGTGCGCTCCAGATTGGCCTCAATCAGGTCGGCACCCTGGAAGTTAGCCTCTGCCAGATCCAGGTTGCTCAGCTCGAGGGATCCCAGGCGGCAGTTGGGACAGGTTCGGGAAGCCATGAGATAGCGCAGGAAGCAGGCGTTGGGGGTTGTGGCGGCGGCAGTGGAGGCCACGGCTGCCGTGGTCAGCAGCGCTAAAACGGCGGCAGCTTTAAGATGTAAGTTCATGGTGACCAAGCCTCATCAAGGGTTGACGGCGACAATCCGCCAGAGCGGGGTTGTCCTGGGTTGGTCACATGATAGTGGCATCCGTCGGCTTCGACCACTCCACAGGTCTGCCTCGGCTCCCGGATTGACAAATTCCCTCAAGCTGCGATGACGTTGCGGCCTTATCGCCCCAGAGCTGGTGGGCTATCGCCGGGCGGGGGCGGATCTTGCAGCAGCGGCTGCAGCCCATGCCAAGACAGTTGCCCCAACCCTGCCAAAACCCCCAGTATTGCTGAGGAAGCCAGGACGCGATCCCAGCGGATTTTCGGCCTTCTCGGGCTGAAAGCCAGGGATCCGCTCCTGGCAACAGGAAGCGAGCGACGACGCAAAAAGTGTCCACAGCGGCGACAGCGACGATCGGAGTCGGGGTTTAGCCAATGGCAGGCTGGGCAGCGGAGCATGGCAAGGCCACAGATCCCATAACGATCCCATTTTGATGGGTGGGGAGGATATCGAAGATTCCTCCGGTTGGCTTGAGGGCAACCATTACTGCCTGCACTCCCCTGGATTGTGGACCAGGTTTGGGGCATCCTCAAGAGAGCACCTGGTGTGCCACGGCAGCCGGGATCCCTATCTGGGTGACAGGCTGTCGTAAGCATTGGATAGGAAGCCTTGATCAGCAACTCTGTGCCGGCCCTATGCAGATCTACCTAGAAAACATCTGTAAGCGCTATGGCCGCCGTGAGGTGGTGAGCGACGTCAGCTTGCACATTCAGCAGGGAGAGATTGTTGGGCTGCTGGGGCCCAATGGGGCAGGGAAAACCACCACCTTCTACATCATGACCGGCCTGATCCAGCCCAACCGAGGCCATGTCTGGCTGGATGACCAAGATATTACTCACCTACCGATGCACCGCCGGGCCCAGTTGGGGATCGGCTATCTGGCCCAGGAGCCGAGCATCTTTCGTCGCCTCAGCATCCAAGACAACTTGCTTCTGATCATGGAGCAGACACGGGTGCCTCGCCGCCTTTGGCAACAACGCCTCAACCAACTGCTGGAGGAGTTCCGCATTGCCCATGTGGCCCACAGCCTGGGCCTGCAGGTCTCGGGGGGAGAGCGGCGCCGCGCCGAGATCGCCCGCGCCTTGGCTGCCGGGATCCACGGGCCGAAATTTCTGCTGCTGGATGAGCCGTTTGCGGGGGTGGATCCCATTGCGGTGGCGGATATCCAGGAGGTGGTGGCCAAGCTGAAGCATCGCGGCATCGGCGTGTTGATTACCGACCACAACGTGCGGGAGACGCTGGAGATCACCGACCGGGCCTACATTCTCAACGATGGAGCCATTTTGGCCAAGGGCACGGCAGCAGAGCTGGCGGCGGATCCCTTGGTGCGCAAGTATTACCTGGGGGAGAAGTTCCGCCTCTAACGAGCTTCCTCTACTGCCAGGAATACAAAGCCCGCAGGCGTTGGCTTTTCTTGTGCTGGTGGGCTTGCATGCGGGCCAGCAGCTCGTCAAGAAGGGCGACCGCCTCCAGCAGATAGGGGCCTTTGTTGAGCATCACGCATTCGGCGCGGGCGGACATCACCGCATCGGAAAGCTCGGGCCGCGAGGGCAGGCCCTCTTTGGTGAGCTGATCCAGCACCTGCGTAGCCCACACCACCGGCACATGGGCGGCCTCGCAAATCCACAGCAGTTCTTCTTGGATCTCGCCCAAGCGCAGCCAACCGATCTCCACGGCCAGATCTCCCCGGGCAATCATCACCCCCAGCGGCCTATCAGCAGCCGTCGCGATGAGAGCTGGCAGATTTTTCACCGCCTGTCGGGTTTCGATTTTGAGGATCAACCCCAAGTCGGGCCGGGCCTGCCGCCGCTCCAGCTCGGAAAACAGCAACTGCAAATCCGCCGGCTGCTGGACAAAGGAATAACCCACCAAGTCGGCATGCTGCACCACAAAATCCAGGTCTTGGCAGTCTTTCTCGCTGAGGGGGCGGATCTGCAGCTGGCTATCGGGGAAATTGAGGCCTTTTTCGGCTCGCAACTTCTTGCCCTGGGGAGCAACTTTGTCCACCTCCAGCACCACGCCTGCCGGCTCGATCCCCACTACGCGGGCGCCAATCTTGCCGTCGTCGATCCAGACGGTTGTCCCCACCTGCAGGTTTGCCAAAATCTCCGGCAGGGTGCAAGCCACCTGGCAGGAGATGTCAGAGTTGACCGGCGGCATGGCTGCCGTGAGCAGGATGCGATCCCCACGGTACACCTTGGCTTTGCCGGGAGGCATAACCACCGGGCCGGTGCGGATCTTGGGGCCGGCCAGGTCGAACAAAATCTTGCAGCGCCGCTGGGTCTGGGCTTCGGCCCGGCGCAAGTGGGCCAGCATGTTCTCCCACACCGAGGGATCGTCGTGGGCGCAGTTGATTCGCGCTACGTCCATGCCCCGTTGCAACAACTCCAGCAGCAGCTCCGGCTGCTCGGCAGCTTCGCTGGGCAGGGTTACCATGATGCGGGCGCGGCGGTGGGGGGAGGGAGGGCCAAAGAGAGCCTCGGTGTGCTGCTCTAGGGCCGCATCCCCGGCGTAAAACGCTTCATAGCTGGGTCCTTCATGACTCAGCCCTTGAGCGGCGGCCAAAATGGCGATTACCGCATCGAGGCTTTCCAAAACCCGCGATTCACATCGCCCCAGCGACGACAGCCCCAGGGCGGCCAGCTCCAGTTGCAGGCTGCGCAGATCCTGTTGCCGCAAAGCCAGATACCGCGCCAGGTTGTGCATGGCGGGAGAGGGATCCCCAGAGCAGCCCCAAGCAGCCAAGTAGGTCTGGGATCCCTGTACAACTTGTTGCCGCAGTTCCAGGAGTTTTTCCAGCAAACCTTTGAGATCGGGGGAAGAGGAAGCCATGCTCGCAACTTTCTGAAAGCAGCCTGTCAAGCCCAATTCTAGGTTGAGACTCACTTTTGCTCGACAGCAGTTGTTTGATTGAGGCCATGAACCTTTCATTTGCCGACGTTCCGGTCTAGAGTCGTTAACAGCCTCCGGCTGCTCTGGCTGGATCAGCCTACTGCTTGTTCTGGATCTGGTTTCGTGAAACTTTATTCACCCCCCACCCATTCAGTCGGTCAGCTCTCGAGCACGTTCTCCCTGGCTTGTGCGGTGGGCCTGATGGATCGCTATGTCCTCTCGGAGATGCTGCTGCCTTTTCTCTTTGGGGTGGGAGCTTTCACAACCTTGGTGATGGCGGTGGGATCCCTGTTCGAGCTGGTGCGCCTGGTGGTGGAGGCAGGGTTATCGATTTCGGCAGCCTTGCAGGTGTTCGCGCTGCGGGCACCGGGGATCATCGTCTTGACGTTCCCGATGTCGATGTTGCTGGCGACGTTGCTGGCCTATGGGCGCCTGTCTGCCGATAACGAGATCACAGCCCTGCGCGGCTGCGGCGTGAGCCTCTACCGTCTGGTGGTGCCGGCTCTCATCCTCAGCCTGTTGGTGACGACGTTGACGTTTCTGTTCAACGAGCTGGTGGTGCCGGTGAGCAACCGCCAGGCGGCCCTGACTTTAAACCGTGCTTTGAACCGGGATCCGGACTTCCGGCGAGAGAATATCCTCTACCAAGAATTTGGCGAGATCCTTGCGCCGGAGCCGGACGGCAGTTTTTCCCGCCGGCAAGGGCTAACCCGTCAGTTCTACGCCCGCAGCTTCGATGGCAACCAGATGCGCGGCGTAATCGTCCTCGATTTTTCCAACGAGGCTCTCAGCCAAATTCTCCTGGCGCAACGGGGGCGCTGGGATCCCCAGGAGAACCTCTGGGTGTTTGAGGACGGCACCAACTACATCGTCTCGCCCGACGGCACCTACAGCAACATCGCCACCTTCAGCCGCCAGGAGCTGCGCCTGCCGCGCGCGCCGCTGGAGCTGGCTCAGGAGATCCGCAGCCCTGAGGAAATGAACATTCGCGAGCTGAACCATTACATTGAGGTGATCGCCAGCTCTGGAGATCTGCAGCGGGTGCGTCGCCTCCAGGTCAGCCTCCACCAAAAGTATGCCATTCCCTTTGCCTGCCTGGCCTTCACCCTCATTGGGTCGCCCTTGGGGTTGCGCCCGCAGCGCACCAGTTCCTCGTTGGGGTTGGGCATCAGTGTGCTGATTATCTTTGCCTTCTATGTGCTGTTGTTCATCACCCAAGCTCTGGGACAAATTGGAACGCTGGGACCGGCGGTGGCGGCTTGGTTGCCCAACTTAATCTGTATGGCCGTAGGGCTGGGGTTGCTCTACCGAGCCAATCAATAGCTGCCGGGCAGGGTTTTCCAGATGGGTAGAGGTAGGATCAGAGCTACCTGTGCAGTCTGGAGAGCTCTATGGAAGTCCAAACTTGGCTGAATTGGCTGTTCGGAGGATTGGCCCTGCTGATCTGGGTGGGAGGCATGCTGATGATGTTCACCACGGTGTTCACCACCAAAGGCACCCAAGATCCTCAGTCGGCGTCCAAAAAGGGAGGCGTTTAGCCCAAGCGGGATCCCTGGTAGCTGGCCCCATGCCTTCAGAAGACTGCCAGGCGCGATCGGCTGTCGGTGAGGGAGCTAGTCCAGCTCCCGTTGGCGTAGCCGCTGCAGAGCCGAGCGAGGTTTCTCCTTCTCCGGAAATTGTGTCTCCGTTGCGGTGGGCAGGGTGGCTGTTTCGGTTTTCTGGGGTTCGGGCAAGAGCTGGGCCGCTTCCGACTCAACGGCTGGAGGGCGAGCCGGGGGCTGGCCGGGCAAGGGAACAGACTCCAGGGGGGCCAGTAGAGATTGAAGATGGCGGTGGGTTTCGGGATTGTTGCTGGCGGCCTGGGCCAGGAGGGTGAGCTGCTCTTTGGCTGCGACCAGGTTCCCCAGTTTGAGATCCACCAAAGCCAGTTGATAGCGGGCTTTAAAACTACTGGGATCCACCTCCACCGAGCGTTGAAAAGCGGCGCGCGCTTCCGCCAGCTTGCCCTGACGGGCATAGATCAAGCCGAGGTTAAACGGCACGTCTGGATCCCGTTCGCTGGGGAGCACCAAGGTTTTTTCTTCCAGTTCAATCGCGCTCCGGTAGGCGTTGACGGCCAAGGTATGAAAGCCCATCTGCAGATAGCGGGCTCCGTCTTCCTTCAGTTGGGCGACCGTCGGCTCCCCTGTCAGCAGGGTCATGGGCGGTTGCGCATGGGCAGGCATTGCCATCGCCCAACTCAGCAGGCATCCCACCGCTCTTAGGCTCAGGGGGATAGCCGGATGACCGGGCTGCTGTTTATTCACCACCATGATCTGTTTCCTCCAACCACGTCAACACCACTTCGTTCCACCCCTCTGGGCCAGGGAGCTGAGCCAACTGCCATTGGGGCAGGGCCTCATTCCAGAGGCTATCCGCAATTGGGCTGGGAAGCACCACTTTTCGTTCTGCCCATCGCAAAAAGGCCACATCGGGCGGGGAACAGCCAATGCCCAAAGCCTGAACAGGGCCCAAATGCCGTTGGTAGCAATCCAGCAGCCGCCGTACCGCCTCTTCCCCCGGCGAGAAATGGGGCTCTGTAACCGGCTGCACCCATCCGGTCAGATACCATTGCGGTAGGCTGGAGAAATGAAGCTGACGTACCCGCAGCAGATGTTGGGTGAGGTTAGCTTCTTGCTGGGCAAAGGCTTCTCGCAGGGTTTCGGGATCCCCGGAATAGCTGAAAATCTCGCTGTACTCCCGCTGCTGCGCTCGCTCTGCCTCTTCCAAAGGGATCCCGGCGGCAGCCGCCAGCTCAGAGGCAGTCCAATCTCCAAACCCGATCAAATCCAAGCGGGAATCTTGACGCACCTGCTGCAGGATGCTGCGCAAGCGGGCATAGGGCAGTCCCAGAGCATACACATAGTAGGGAGGACGGTGTTGCCAGCGTTCGTCCAAAATGCCCGCCGGGAAATAATGCTCGGGAACGTAAACGGCGGATCCGTCCTCACAAATGAACGGATGCTCCAAGTGCAACTGCCGCCGCACATGTTCCAGTTGAGCGCGGGTGCGCAGGCTGTAGAGCACCAAGGGAATGGAGCGGCGCTCCAGAGCAGCCAAGGCTTGTCGGGCAGCACC
>NZ_JANSJC010000023.1:0-44153 GCF_047462375.1 Synechococcus sp. H55.8
AGTGTACTGGGGAAAGGCTAAGCTTTGGCATGATTCTAAGTGCATTGTCTCATGCGGCGGTGCACCTCTAGAAATTGTGAAGCGATATATCCAGAATCAGTCAGGAGGCGCTATCCCTCCCCACCCGGGTGGGGAATCCCGCGCCTTACGTTGAGCAAATGCAGGAGCAGGCGAGTTAACTGGCGCAGTAATTGATGGCCAAAGCCCCTACTAAAGTGAACTGAAAAGTCAGGAGCACCAAGTAGAAAATGGCGCGGGGCCTGAACAAAGTCAGCATCAAGCCAATGGCCTTCAAGTCCACCATCGGCCCAAACACCATAAAGGCCAACAGGGATCCCGGCGTGAAGGTGGCGGCAAAGGAGAGGGCAAAAAAGGCATCCACCGTCGAGCAGATAGAAATGATCCCGGCCAGGGCCATCATGATCAGGATCGAGACCAGTTCATCTTGGCCATAATTTAGAACAAACGAACGCGGGATCACCGTCTGCACAAAGGCCGCCATCGCCGAACCCAGGATGAGCACGGATCCCAGCTCGCGAATCTCTCTAGCCCAGGTTTGCAGCAGCAACAATCCCTTTTGCCGCCAAGAGAGAGCAGGGGCAGCGGCCAGCGCTGCCCGATACACCTCTTCGGCAGTCTGCAGAGTGGCCAGGGATCCGCCAGCAGCCCCTTGAGCATGGCCCTGGGATCCAATCCAAAAGGTGCCCCCCTGCAACAACGGCGAGCAGGAGGTGCTTTTCAGAGCTGCCTCTTGGCAGCGGTTGCGCTGCAGCTCTCGCCAGACCGCCGGTTGCAACAAAGGCTCCAGATCTTTTTGCACGCTGAAGAGCAAGCCGATGGCCACCGCAATGCCAAAAGAAAAAAGAACCCGGTAGACCACCAGCTCCGGCATGCTGCGAAAGGCAATCCACGTGGAGAAGATCACGACCGGGTTAAACACCGGCGCTGCCAACAAAAAAGCCACCGCCACATAGGGTGGGATCCCTTTGATCACCAGTTGCCGGGCCACGGGCAGATTGCCGCATTCGCACACCGGAAAAAAGAACCCCAGGGCGCCACCGGCTACCGCGCTGCCGATTTTGCCTTTGGGTAGGAAACGAGCCAACTGGGATCCCTCTACGAACACGGCCATCAGCCCGGAGAGAAACACCCCCAAGAGCAAAAACGGCATGGCCTGCACCACAATGCTCAAGAAGAGGGTGAACCCGTCTCGCCAAAGGGGAGAATCCAAAGGGCTCAACGCACCACCTCACACACGCATTTGGGCTCTATTGAGTTTGGATCCCGGCCCAGTGCTCTGTCAAACCGCTCTCAACCCCGCTCCTCGATGGGGATGTAGCGTTGCTGGCGTTCACCTGTGTACACCTGGGTGGGTCGGAAGAGCCGATTATCCGACAACTGCTCCCGCCAATGGGCCAGCCAACCCGCCACCCGGGCAATGGCAAATACCGGCGTAAACAAATCTTCCGGGATCCCTAGCTTGGCGTAGACCAACCCCGAGTAGAAGTCCACGTTGGGGTAAATTCCTTTGGGCCCCAGCAGCTCCGCACACACCCGCTCCACTTCCAGGGCGATGTCGTAGTACTTGTCGTGGCCGTAGCGCTCGAACAGCTCCTCGGCCAGCCGCTGCAGAATGGTGGCCCGCGGATCCTTCACCTTGTAAACGCGATGGCCCATGCCCATGATGCGCTCTTTTTTGGCCAGCTTCTCTTCGATAAACGAGCGCACATTTTCCACCGAGCCGATTTGCCGCAACAGCCTCATCACCTGTTGGTTGGCCCCCCCATGCAACAGCCCCGAAAGGGTGCCCACCGCCGTGGCCAGGCTGCTGTAGGGGCTGGCCAGGGTAGAGGCGCTTACCAGCAGGGCAAAGGTAGAGGCGTTGACCGTGTGTTCGGCGTGCAAGATCAGACAGGTATCGAAGATGCGGGCCAGCCAGGGATCCGGCTTCTTGCCGGAGAGCATGTAGAGAAAATTGGCGGCATGATCCAGGCTGTCGTCGGGGGGGATGGGATCGTTACCCTGGCGCATCTGGTGAAACATGGCCACCATGGTCGGCAGCTTGGCGAGCAGACGGGTAACCGTGCCAAACACATAGTCGGGATCCGCCTCCCGCACCGGATAGAACATCCCCAAGCCTGCCACGCAGGTTTGCAGGGCATCCATCGGGTGGCCCGACTCAGGAAACGACTTGATCATGTCGCGGATGCGGTATTTGACCCGCCGATGGCTGCGGACGGCCTGGTCAAAGTTGTTCAGCTCGGATTGCGTCGGCAGCTTGCCGAAGATCAGCAGATAGGCCGTCTCCAAAAAGGTGCTGTGGGCCGTCAGTTCCTCAACGGGAATGCCCCGATACTCCAGGATCCCTACCTGGCCATCGACAAAACTAATGTTAGAGCGCGTGGCCGGAACGCCTTCTAGCCCAGGCTTGTATTCGCCATCCGCCATAGTCGGACCCTTGGAAGTTCCCAAATGATGAATCGAGGGTTGCCAAAGCTGCCTGGAGCCCTTGTTTCTCTCAGGCAACACTGACCCCGCTTCGCTACAGTAAAGCAAATTTTGGATCCCTGCAGCCAACCGCTGACCTCGCCCAGAGCTTGGATCGGACTGGGATCCGCTTCCTATCTTGCAACAGCCCCCGCTGCCCGAGGCAAGAGTTGTTGCTATTGTGAGGACGACCCCCTGGTCGAGGGCGCTCGACCGCAAACCCTGCTTGGAGATGGCCTCGATGTCGAATACGGCGCAAACTCACCCCGTCCAAGGGCTGGAATACGTGGTGCTGGGAGTGGCCACCTGCTTCCAGCGAGATGAGGACGGTCACCTGCGGGAAGTCCTGGTGGCCGAGCCGTTGCCCGCTGCCGCCTTGGACTGCCTGGCCCAAGAGGGCCGCAGCACTTCCTATTGTCTCCTCTACGCCACAACCTATGCCGAGATCGTGAACAACGGGACCCCGACTTTGCCCGCCGATGTCTTCCCGGCGGGGGTGGTGCTGGGAGAAGATTTTGTGGAGCGGCTGCAAGCGGCGGCCCGCACCTATCGCAGCAAGCCCCAGTTTCGCCACATCCCCCTGCACCAAGTTTGTACTCCCGAGCGGGGGGCGTTTAAGCTCAACCACAGCCTCGAGCCGCGACGGATCCTCAATACGGCAATGGAAGTGAAGGATGCTGACAACATCAAGCAGCACCCCCACACCCACCAACAGCTCTGAAGGAGAGGCTGCTGGTGCCAGCGCAAGGACGGCAACACCAGTCATCACACCCAGGGATCCCGACAAGCTGGATCCCTGGGCAGAAGTTACCTGAGCGATGGAGAAGGCAGGAAGGGCTGGCCCAGCCACAGCCCACTGAAGCCCAGCGTCAGCAGAGTCAGGGGCAGACCCAAGCGCAGATGCTCCCCAAAGGAGAGCACGTACCCTTTTTTGGCGGCTGCCTCAACCGTGATTAGATTGGCTACTGCCCCAAACAGGGTTAAATTGCCCGCCAACGTGGAGCCGGCAGCCAGCAACAGCCAAGTGGTGGTCTCCTGTTGGGGAACCAAGGATTGCAGCAACAACACTGCCGGCACATTGGAGATGATGTTGGATAAAATGGCTACACCGATCAACAGGGCGAGGGGGGATCCCACCAGCCTCTCTGCCAAAGGCCCCAAGCTCATCCCCCAGAGGGCTACCAGTTCTCGCGTTGCCCGCGTCAAGATAAACAGCCCGGAGAACATCACCAGCAAATTCCAGTCCACCTGCCCCAGAAATCGCTCCGGCTTCAGCCTGCGGGTAATCAGCAACAGGGCCGCTGCCACCAAGGCCGATTCGGCCAAGGGAAGTCCGGCTATGAAGGCCACAAACAGCCCCCCCGCGATCACCAGGCTCTTGCGCAATAGGGGCGGGTAGAGGCGCAGCGGCAGCCAAGGCACCTGGGCAAAGGGTTGCAAGGAGCGCACCTGGGGGTAATAGAGCCACAGCAGCCCCACCTCCAGCAGCAGCCCCACCACGGCAATGGGCGTCATCTTGCCGGCAAACTCCAGATAGCCGATCCCAGAGAAAGAGCCGATCAAAATGTTCTGTGGGTTGCCGCTCAAGGTGGCGACGGATCCCAGGTTGGTGGCTGCCGCCAAGCCCAACAGGTAGGGAATCGGGTTTAACCCCAACACCGTTGTGACCTGCAAAGTGAGGGGAGTAAACACCAGGGCCAGGGTATCGTTGAGCAAAAAAGCCGAGAGCAAGCCGCTGCCAAACACCAGCATGATCAACAGGCCAAAGGGGCTACGGCTCACCCGAATCAGGCCCAGCAAAGCCAACTGGAAGGCCCCACCATAGGACAAGCTGGCATTCACCACCATCATGCTCAGGAGAAACACGATCGTGGTGGGGTCAATGGCCTCCCAAGCCTGCCGCAGCGACAAGGTCCCCAAGCCAATGAGCAAGGCGGATCCCACCAGGGCAATCGTGGCCCGGTTCATGCGCAACCGGGGCAGGGATCCCAGCCCCAGCCCGAGATAGCTCAAGCCCAACACCAACCAAGACAGTTTCTGCAGGCCTCTGCCCCCTCCTTTTTGGATCCCTGCTGGGTTGAGCCAATGGCCGGAGTGGAAACAGGCCCGCTATGCCCAGCACTCAACTCATAGGTTACAAGAATAAAAAGCTTTTCAGGACAGCCCGGAAGCTCGTCAGGCTGAGTAGTCGTGGGGATCTGGCCGTCGTTCATAGGATAATGGGAGCCCGTAGACCTTGAGTTGCCCATCGTTCACTGAGGAGCTGTCCCCTTGGTCAAAGAGCGAGTCGAGGTGATCGTCCCGGCCACCACCGCCAATTTGGGGCCGGGGTTCGACTGCATTGGTGCAGCCTTAGAGCTCTACAACCACTTCCAATTTCGGGAGATCCCCTCTGGCCTCAGCATCCACTACCGTGGCAGCGACCACATCAGCCAGAGCAAGGACAACCTGGTGTACCGGGCCTTCTGCCGCGCTTTTGAGTTGCTGAGTAAGCCCGTGCCGGGGGTAGAAATCGAAATCACCCTCAACGTGCCCCTGGCGCGGGGGTTGGGCAGTTCTGCCACCGCTATTGTCGGCGGCTTGTTGGGAGCCAATGCCATCGGGTCGCTCAACCTAGCTCCCGAAACCCTCCTACAACTGGCCATCGCCCTGGAAGGCCATCCAGACAATGTGGTGCCCGCCCTGCAGGGCAGTTGTCAGCTCTGTGTGCAGGGGCAGCAGGGGCAATGGGTGTTTTGTCCGGTGGATTGGCACGAAAGCATTGGCATCGTGGTTGCGGTGCCCAACTTTAAGCTTTCCACCCAAGCAGCCCGCGAGATCCTGCCCAAATCCGTCAGCTTGGCGGATGCGGTTTTTTCCAGCAGCCATCTGGGTCTGCTCATTCGCAGCTTGCAGTCGGGCCGGGTGGACTGGCTGAGGGTGGCCCTGCAGGATCGCCTGCACCAGCCGGCCCGCATGGAGCTGATCACCGGGTTCAAAACGGTTCAAGCTGCAGCCATAGCTGCCGGGGCCTATGGGGTGGTGATCAGTGGAGCCGGCCCCACCCTGTTGGCCCTCTGCGCCCCCGAAAATCGGGAACGGGTGGGAGCCGCGATGGTCAGCGCTTGGGCCCAGCTCGATATTGAAGCAGAAGCCAAACCGCTCAGCTTGGATCGGCAGGGAGGACGGGTGGTGATCCACTCCCAGCCGGCTGGATAAAAAACTCTCTCTCCAAGCTCCTCAGGCTGGTGCTGGGAAGCCATCCTGCAGCAGCAGCAATAGAGGCGGGAGGAGGAGCCAAGCCGCCACCAGCAGGGATGCCACTGCTGCCATCAACACCGCTGCCGCGGCGCAATCTTTGGCGATCTCGGCCAAGGGATGATATTTGCTGCCGAGGGTGAGATCCACCACTGCTTCCAGAGCGGTATTCACCAGCTCCAGCGCCATCACCAAACCGCTGGTCAGGCTGATCAGGGCCATTGCCGCAGCGCTCAGCCGCAGGCCCAGCCCAAGGCCGAAGGCTACCGCCGCCACCGCCATGTGAATGCGGAAGTTGCGCTGGGTGCGGATTGCATAAGCCAAACCCTTGCCCGCGTAGTAGAAACTTTTGCCCAGGTTGTCGGCCACCTGCCAAGAGGGGGGGCGTCGCCAGGGATCCACCTCCAAAGGCGCGGCATTGGCTGCGGGATCGACCTCAGAGGAAGGCGCTGGAGCGATACCGGTGGGCTTGGAATGGACGCGCCGCCGGAACGCCGCCAGCCGACTAGGACTGTTGGCCATGGCTTACCCCTCCATCCAGTTGGATGGCAGCGAGCAACTGTCGCTGTTGCTGCACCATGTGCTGGAGAGAACGTTCATCCGGGTGATCCCACCCCAGCAGGTGAAGCAACCCATGGCTGGCCAGCCAGGCCAACTCCTGCGAGAGCCGATGCCCTTGCGCTTTGGCTTGTGAGCGGGCGGTGGGCACCGAAATCACAATATCCCCCAGCAGGCGCACCCCCGTGATCTCGTGCAGCTTGACGGGGGCGGGCATCTCCTGGGCGGCAAAGGCCAGCACATCGGTGGGCGCGTCAAGGTGGCGAAACTCGCGGTTGAGCTGGCGAATGTGATCATCGGAGGTGAGGCAAAGGCTGAGCTCGCACGGCTCCTGTACCCCCAGCTCCCGCAACCAGATCTCGAACCAATGGCGCCAAGTGACTTCTTCAACCGGGCTTGGAATGTGGAATTCCAGGTAGAGATCTAGAAACTCTCCCATGCCGGCCTCCCTCACACCACGCACCCTATTCTACCGATTTGCTCAGGTTGGGCCAGTTTTTGTTTCTCTGCTCGGCAAGCTGTTGCAGCGCCTGGCGCAGCCGATTTTCCAGCTTTTGGCAGTCTGGATCCCAATCCTCTGTCGGAAACAGATCTCCGGCAATGGCGACCGCCCAGGCCCCTGCTTGCAGATATTCCGCTGCCTTGGCCAAGGTCACCCCCCCAGTGGGGATCAACGGCAGGGATCCCAGCACCGGTCGCAGATGACGCAGGTAGCGGGATCCCCCCATGCTCTCCGCCGGAAACACTTTGACCGCCGTTGCCCCCGCCTGCCATGCCTTCCAGATCTCGCTGGGGGTAAGGGCACCGGGCACGACGGGCAGTCCCACTTCCCGGCCCCAACGGATAATGCTCTCGTCCGTAAAAGGGCAAACGCAAAATTGGGCCCCCGCCTGCCAAGCCTGCTCCGCCATCTGTCGATGGGAGACGGTGCCCACCCCTATCCAACACTGCGGGTGGTCTTGCCGCAGTTGGGCAATCAACTCCAGATAGCGGGGAACGTGCGGGGTGATCTCGATGTGGCGGATCCCGGCCCGGATGGCCAGAGTGGATCCCTGGAGAGCCTGGTCTGGGCTGCTACAGAGGCGGATCACCGCGATCAGGGGCTGCTGCCACAAATGGAGTAGCCAGTCTCCAAAGCCGCGTTCAGAACCCTCGAATACCATCTGTGGGAAAGTACCCTCTCATTGGAAGGGCTGTCGGGGAACCGGTGGCAAGATCCCATCGTTGGCAATGACCGGAAAAGCCCAACAGCGAGCGTACCGCCTTGGCGATGGGCGGAGGTCACTCTTGCCGGCTTTGGTGCTCACGCCAAAATTGCTCCGCAAAAGCCACTGTTGGGTGGATGGGGGCACGGGGTTTGCTGAGGAGGGGCATATTGGCCTCTTCAGGAGTGCGGTTGCCCTTGCGCTGGTTGCAGCGTTCGCAGGCGGTCACCACATTGTCCCAGGTGTGGGATCCGCCGCGGGAAAGAGGTACGACATGATCCAGGGTCAGGTTATGGGTGCTGCCGCAGTACTGACAGGTGTGGTGATCCCGCCGCAAGACCTCTCGCCGGGTAACAGGGGGCACCCGCCAGGATCGCTCTTTGCCCTTGATGGTCAGGCGGATGTGTTCGGGCACCTCGATCACCTGGCTGGGGGAGCGCACCTTCCACACCGGCACATCCATCATCGCCAGCGGCTCTGCCTTGCCCGTCAGCAGCAGCACAATCGCCCGCCTAATGTTGACCCGGCTAATGGGCAAGTAGTTTTGGGAAAAGACAACAATCGACTGTTCCAGGACGTGGGTAGCAGCAGTCATGACTTAGCTCTTCCATTTGCCGCCATTGTCCTGAGAAATCTGGCGAATGACAAGGTTTTCCCCCAGTGGGCACCATCCAGGTGGAGCCCCACCATTCAACATTCCAGAGTTTCTTACGATCGGGAGCCGGACAGATGGGCTAGTATCCGGGTGATGGTCGGATCCCGTGCCTCCCATGACCTACCCGCTGCATGTTGCCCTGGTTTGGCACCAACACCAGCCCCTCTACAAAAGCCCGCTGGCGGGTAAATATCGCATGCCTTGGGTGCGCCTACACGGGATCAAAGACTACCTGGACTTAATTTTGCTGCTGGAGCGCTATCCCCGCCTGCACCAAACGGTTAACCTAGTGCCCTCTCTCATTGTGCAAATCGAAGACTACGTGGCCGGCTCCGCTTTCGATCCCTATTTGGAGCTGACTTTATCTCCTGTCGAAAAGCTGACCCCGGAGCAGCGGCGCTTCATTGTCGAGCGTTTCTTCGACAGCCATTACCCCACCATGATTGAGCCCTACCCCCGCTACCGCCAGCTCTACGAACAGCGGGAATCGCAAGGGATCAACTGGTGCCTACAGTACTGGACGCCCCAAGACTTCAGCGACCTGCTGGCCTGGCACAACCTCTCCTGGTTCGATCCCCTCTTCCAGGAGGATCCTGAGATTGAGGGCTGGATCAAGATGGGTTCTGGCTTTACCCTGGCGGATCGGCAGCGGATCTACGCCAAGCAACAGCAGATCCTGGCCGCCATCCTGCCCCAGCACGCCAAATTGCAAAGTAGCGGCCAACTGGAGTTGACCACCAGCCCCTACACCCACCCCATCTTGCCCCTGCTGGTGAGCGAGCGCTCGGCGCGGGTGGCCCGGCCCGGCTTGCCCCTGCCCCGCTACCCCTTCCACTGGGAGCAGGATGTCCACAGCCAACTGGAGCGGGCCAAGCAGATCTACCGGGAGCGCTTTGGCCGCGATCCGCGGGGTCTGTGGCCTTCAGAGCAGGCGGTCAGCCCCGCCATCGTGCCCCTGATCCAGAAACAAGGCTTTGATTGGATCATCTCCGACGAGGGAGTGCTGGGCTGGAGCTTGGGCCAACCCTTTCATCGCGACGGGCAGGGCCATATCCTCGAGCCGGAAAAGCTCTACCGCCCCTACCGTCTGGAGAGCGAGGCAGGGGATTTGGCCATCATCTTTCGGGATCACCGCCTTTCCGATCTCATTGGCTTTAGCTACAGCGCCATGCCTGCCGACGCTGCCGCCAAAGATCTCATCGGCCACCTGGAGAGCATCCGCAACCGCCTACCCCAAGACCAGCCCTGGCTGGTCACCATTGCCCTGGATGGGGAAAATTGCTGGGAGTACTACCCCCAAGATGGCCGCCCCTTCCTGGAAAACCTCTATGCCCGCCTCAGCCAGCACCCGGCGTTGCGCTTGGTGAAGGTGTCGGAGTTTTTGGATCAGTTTCCCCCCACGGAGTTTCTGCCAGCCGAACAATTGCACAGCGGCTCCTGGATTGAGGCCGACTTTACCACTTGGATTGGGGATCCCGTCAAAAACCGCGCCTGGGAGCTCCTTGCCCAAGCCCGCCAGGTGATCCAGGATCACCCTCACGCCACCCCCCAGGCCTGGGAAGCCCTCTGGGCCGCTGAGGGATCCGATTGGTTCTGGTGGTTTGGGGCAGGCCACTCTTCCGCCCACGATGCCGTTTTTGACCAGTTGTTTCGGGAACATCTACAGGCCCTCTACACCGCTTTGGGAGAGGCGGTGCCGGCGGCGCTGCAGTTTCCCCTCGAGGATCACGACGGGCTGGGGGATCGCCTGCCGCAGGGGTTTATCCATCCCACCATCAACGGTCGCCCCGCCGAACGGGAGTGGAGCCAGGCCGGGCGGGTGGAGATCGGCGCAGCCCGAGGAACCATGCACCGCAACAGCGTCGTCCGCCGCCTCTGGTACGGGTTCGATCACTTCAACCTCTATCTGCGGCTGGATTTTAACTCGGTGGTGCAGCGGCCCAAGCAATTGCAGGTGCTGTGGTTTTATCCCAACCGCGTTACCGTCAACAGCCCCATTCCCCTGCAGGGGTTGCCGGCAGAAGCCCCCCTCAACTATCTCTACCGCCACCTGTTGAAGCTGTCGCTGCCGCCGCCTGGCACCGGCCAGCATCCCGCACCCGTCGAGGCTCAGCTCTTGCAGGCAGGGGAGTACCATAGCTGGCAGCCCATCAACCATCAGGTGAAGGCGGTGGTGGATGCCTGTTTGGAGGTGGCCATTCCCTGGAGCAATTTGGGCGCCCAGCCGGGGCAGGAGCTGCAATTTATCATCGTGGCCGCCGATGGCGAGACCTTCCAAGAAGGGATCCCCCCCAAGGCCACCATCGCCCTGCGGAGACCTTGAGAATTTGAGAATTTAAGTTATGGCGCGCGATCTCTACCCGCCCATCGAGCCCTACGATCACGGCTTTCTCCCCGTCTCTTCCCTGCACACCCTCTACTACGAGCAGTGCGGCAACCCGGCGGGCAAGGCGGTGGTGTTTTTGCATGGGGGGCCAGGGGGTGGGATCGATCCCCTCTACCGGCAGTACTTTGATCCCAGCCGCTGGCGGGTGGTGCTATTCGATCAACGTGGTTGCGGCAAGAGCCGCCCCTACGCCGAGCTGCGGGAGAACACCACCTGGGATCTGGTGGCCGATATCGAGAAGCTGCGCCAACACCTGGGCATTGAGCGCTGGTGGGTGTTTGGGGGCAGTTGGGGCAGCGCCCTTGCCTTGGCCTATGGGCAAACCCACCCCCACTCCTGCCTGGGGTTTATCTTGCGGGGCATTTTCCTGCTACGCCCTTTTGAGATCCGCTGGTTTTACCAGTCGGGGGCCAGCCACCTGTTCCCCGATGCTTGGGAACATTACCTGGAGCCCATCCCCCCCGAAGAGCGGGATGACCTGCTGGCAGCCTACCACCGCCGCCTCAACGACCCGGATCCCCAGGTGCGGCTGAGAGCGGCCCGCGCCTGGGCCATCTGGGAGGCCAGCACCAGCAAGTTGATCCCCAGCCCTGAGCTCATCGAGCGCTTTGGCCAGGAGACCTTTGCCGAGGCCTTTGCCCGCATCGAGTGCCACTACTTCGTCCATGGGGGTTTTTTGGATCCTGAAGACCAGCTCCTTAGGGGGGTGGAGCGCCTGCGCCATCTGCCGGCTGTGATCGTCCAGGGACGCTACGACGTGGTCTGCCCGCCCATTTCCGCCTGGGAGCTGCACCAGGCCTGGCCAGAGGCGGAGTTTCACCTCATTCCCGATGCCGGCCATTCCATCACCGAGCCCGGGATCCGCACCGCCCTGCTGCAGGCCACGGATCGCTGCGCCAGTCTGTGAGCCGCTGAGATAGCCTGGGTTGGGGATCCCAAGACCTTGAAGAATTGCTACAGGAATGCCGGCAAAACCTTGGGATCCAGCCCCGGAGCACGGCCAAGCCTATCGACAGTCGGCGATTTTGGGTTTATCACTGAGGGAAGAGCGGTGCAGGCTGCCTGGTCGATGGCTTCCGCCACTGGCTCCTTTTGATTGTTGTTAATTGATCTTGGGCTGGTTCCTCCACTCCAGCGTCTTGTCAAAGCAAACTTGTCTTTACTTCGCCGTTTCCAGGGTCGAACCATGCAGAAAATAACTCATCTGTCTAAGCTTGCCCTCGCCCTGCCTGCTTCCCTCTTGCTGGCAGATGCCGTTGTGGCCTACCCCTGTGACTCGGTTGGGGGTGAAGCTTACAACTTCTACAGCCCCACGGTTCAGGTTGACAGTTTCGGGGCTCAGGTGTCGCCTGCTGTCCTAGGCAACGGTTTTATCGGGGTTGCCATCGAAACGGTGGATGGACAGCCAGCTCAAGGTGCCGTCAGTCGTCGCCTGTTTGGCCCCGCGCCTCAAATCCAAGGGGTGCAGGTGGTTGGTCTGCTCCAGGATGGCCCGGCTCAACAAGCGGGTCTGGCCCAGGGAGATATTTTGATTGGGGTGGACGGGCAGCGGGTCACCTCGGTGCAGCACGTCCAGCAAATTATCCAAAACACCCCGGTGGGCCAGCGGGTACCCATTACCTTCCGGCGCGGCGGACAGGTGTTGTCCACGGTGGTGGTGGTCGGCGATGGCCGTGTGTTGCGCCCCTTGATGCTGCAGCAGCAGTAAGCTTCCAGTGAATGCAGATTGGAGTTCAGGATGGGCGGTCTGGGCGGTTTGCGGCCTTAACGGGCTGCTGTTTCTGGCTTTGCTCGCCCTCGTTCCTGTCCTTTTGAGCCTGCGGTCGGCGCTCTGGGTTACGGAGCGGGCCATGGCCGACTGGCGGGAGGCGGCTGAGCGGGCTTTGGCTCCCACGCCGGCTGAGTTGCTGCGCCTACGGGATCGGCTGCGGGAGAATCGCCATACCCTCGACCGCTGGCAGCGGCGTCTCCAGTTTTGGCAAGGGATCCGCAGGGTGGCTGTTTGGCTGGGGCGCAGGCTGTGAGGAGCATGGATAGCGTCTCCCATCCCATCCGGTTGCAGGTGATGGCCAATGCGCTGGCGGGGATCGCCGAGGAGATGGGGGCGCGCCTCATCCGCGGTTCTTACTCGGCCAACATCAAGGAACGGCGGGATTGCTCGACGGCCCTGTTCGACGCTCGGGGAGACTGTATTGCCCAGGCGGCCCACATTCCGGTGCACCTGGGCGCCCTCGCGGAAGCGGTGCGGGCGGTGGTGGCAGCCGGCCCGCGGCCCGGCGATGTGTTCGTCCTCAACGATCCCTACCAGGGGGGATCCCATCTGCCGGATATCACGGTGGTTACGGCCATCCCCGGCCTGGGGGATCCAGAACAAGTCTGCGCCTACGCGGTGAACCGCGCCCACCACGCCGACATCGGGGGGATGCGCCCCGGCTCCATGCCGGCCGACTCTACGGAAATCTGGCAGGAAGGGCTGGTGATCCCGCCGCTGCGGCTGGCCCAAATGACCCTGACGGGGGAGCTGTGCTGGCAGGGCGATCTGCTGCGCCTGATCCTGGCCAATGTGCGCAACCCTGAGCAGCGGCGGGGGGATTTGCAGGCCCAGGTGGGGGCCAGCGCCGTGGGGGTGAGCCGGTTTCGCGAGCTGCTGGCCCGCTTTGGAGAAGAAGAGGCCTGGCAGTTGATCGCCGGGGTGATCGCCTACAGCCGGCGGCGGATGCAGGCCCAGATCCGCGCTCTGCCCGCTGGGATCTACACCGCCTGCGACTACCTGGAGGGCTACGGGGATCCGCCCGAGCCGCTCCGCATCCAGGTGCAGATTGAGGTAAGGGGGGAGAGGCTACGGGTGGACTTCGCCGGCACAGCCCCGGCCACCGCGGGGAACCTGAACGCACCTTTGGCTGTGACCCGCTCGGCAGTGCTCTTTGCCCTGCGCTGCCTGTTGGATCCCACGGCGCCCAGCAATGTCGGCCTGGAGGATCCCATCGAGATCGTGGCCCCGCCCGGCTGCCTGGTGAACGCCCAATTTCCGGCGGCGGTGGTGGCGGGCAACGTGGAAACCTCGCAGCGCATTGCCGATGTGGTGTTCAAAGCCCTAGCCCCGGTGGCCGGATCCCGTGCCATTGCCCAGGGACAGGGCACCATGAACAACTGTGTGCTCGGCAACCGCCACTTCACCTACTACGAAACCCTGGGGGGCGGCCAAGGAGCCAGCCGGCAGCGACCGGGCCTGGACGGCGTCCACGTGGGCATGAGCAATACCCTCAACACCCCCATCGAAGCTCTGGAGCTGGAGTATCCCCTGCGGGTGCTGCGCTACGAGCTACGCCCAGATTCCGGCGGCCATGGCCGCCAGCGGGGCGGCTGGGGGCTGATCCGCTCCCTCCAGACCTTGCAAGATTGCACCCTCTCCCTGCTCACCGACCGGCGCCACCATGCCCCCCAAGGGGAAGAAGGCGGCGAGCCTGGCCAGGTGGGGATCAACCTCGTCAACGGGGATCCCTTGCCCAGCAAAACCAGCCGATCCCTGAAAGCCGGCGATGTGCTCACCCTCTACACCCCTGGCGGCGGGGCTTGGGGGTCAAGCGAGGAGGAGCAGGCACCCGAACCCACATAGCGCAGGTGGGCGAGAAACAACTGCTCGCAGCGCCGGATCACCTCATCACGGCTGGCAAAGTGCTCTAACCTATGCACTTCTTGACCTTTCTCAAACAAAATTAAGGTCGGCAGCGAGCGCACCCGATAGCGGCGCGGCAGCCAAAAATTGTCGTCCACATTCACCCGCAGCACCTTAACTGCGCCGCCCCACTCTGCTGCGAGACGGTCGGTAATCGGCTGAATGAACCGACACAGGCCACACCAAGGGGCGCCAAAATCCACCAACACCAACCCGTCACTTGTCAAAAGTTCTTGATTAAAAGCATCTAAAGCAACTTGCAAGTTCATCACTCCCAGACTAAAGAAGTTGTTTGGGATCATGCTACCAGGCAATTTGGCTGGCTGCAGAAACCATTTGCGGATGGAAAGCATAAAGAATCACTACAAAGCTGAACACCCCTAGGTAGGCCCAGCGCAGAAACTCTCGCGGTTGCAGGTGTTGTCGCCGCTGCAGAATGGCCAAGCCGGGGATCACAGAAGTACGGGCCTTGAGATCGCGGAAGGCCTGGCCGTATTTCCGCTCCAGACGGTGATCCCCGTGCCAGACGGCGAACAGGTGATAGGCCACCAGCCCCAGGGAGGTGACCAGCATAAAACTGGAGCCAATCCAAAGGGAATGGGCCACACACCAGATCACCTGGCCCACCATTTGGGGGTGGCGGGTGATGCGGATGATCCCGGTCTCAAACAGGTGGATCTCCGGCTTCTGAATGGCGGCGATCTCCAGCAAATTGAAGGTAGCCGGATACAAAAAGAAAAACGAGAGCGCTGACAAAAGAACAACGGTGGTGTGGATGCCGGGGACAGCATGGAGATCCCAGAGGATCACCCCGTCGTAGCGATGGTTAAAAAAGTAGATCAGCAACAGCGGCGCCAAGCTGAGGCTGACCAGCGCAAAAAGAAGGCGGTACAAACGGGATCCCAGCCAAGCTTCCCCCCAAGGCCGCAAGTAGGCCAGCCCACTGTGAGCACAGGCAAATCCTAGAATCATGGCCAACATGATCGCGTGGGATCGGTAGGGGGCCAGCTCGGGCGGTAAGTGGCTAAAGAGTGGGAACAGCATCTTTTCAAGAGCTCCTCTGGGGCGTCGCCGTGACTTATGCTTAAAGATAAGTTACATAAGGCAAGCTTCCCATGCTGAAAACTTTTTTTCTACGCCTTGTCGGCCTGCTCCTCTCGGTCATCCTGGTGCTGGGCTGGACGACCGCAAGCGCTCAGGCGGCCCGTCTTACCGGCAAGTACTACGAAGACAGCATGACCCTGATCCAAACCCTGCGCACCGTCCTTTCGGAAGCGGATCCCGTGATGAACCCGGCAGAGGCGCGGGCGGAAGCGATGGAGGCTATGCAAGAATTCGCAGGACGCTACCACGGCCAACGCTACGACAAGCTCCAGTCTTTCACCACCCTGCGCACCGTGTTTAATACGCTGGCCTCCCAGTACCGCACCTCCAACCGACCTCTCAACCCGGAGAAGGTGGAGCGGGTGCTGATGCAACTGGATCGGGCGGAGTTGGCCTTGCGCCGGGAAGGTTGAACTTTTGGGATCTCCCAGATCCAAATCACAGGCAAATTTCCCCCGGTGCAGCCAAGCTGTTGCCAGCTCGCAAAAGTCGAGGTCATCGCCGGCGTTCTTCCAAACCTGAGGAGGAAGGCGCCGCTCTCTCGAGGCAAAGGGCATTTTCTCAGGATTTGGGAGGTTGTTATGGGCACAGGTCGTTGGATCCTGCTCTCGTTGCCGCTGATGGTTGGGGGTGGGGTTATTGCTTTTTATTCAGCTTCGCTCTTGTCCCTTCCAGCCCAAGGACAGGTGGCTGGAGCTGCCGAGGAGGGATCCCCGGGCCCTTTTTTTGCGGTGGATGGCCTGGCCCTGCGCGGCTATGACCCGGTGGCCTACTTTATCGATGGCAAGCCGGTCGAGGGATCCCCAGCCTATGAATGGGAGTGGGGAGGGGTGACCTGGCGGTTTGCCACTGCTGACAATCGGGAGCGGTTTCGCAGCAACCCGGAGCGCTTTGCCCCCCAGTACGGCGGGTTTTGTGCTTGGGCCGTGGCCCACAACTACCTTTACCCGGTGGATCCCTTTGCCTGGAAAATTGTCGATGACAAGCTGTACTTGAATGCCAACCGGCGGGTACAGCGCAACTGGGAGCGGGACATTCCCGGGTTGATCGAGAAGGCAGATGCCAATTGGCCGGGGCTGCGCAGCCGCTGAGCCTACCTGTCTGGGATCACTGGATGAGGCGCAGGGTTACCTTGATGACAACCCGGTGGAGGCCGCTTTCGCCAAGCTCCAGATCGCCCCCCATTTCTCTCAGGAGCCGCTCGCTCACCCGCCAAGTAGCACTGCCCTTTGTTTCAACGGGCACATGGCACCGTCCCTCCAGGTTCCACTCTAGACACAGGTGCCCCTCCGCTGCTGCGATGGGATAGAGGTGCAGAGCCATCGAACCATAGCGCAGGGCACGGATGCCCCAGCGACACACCCCCAGCAGAGCCTGCACCAAACCGTGGGGATCCGCCCAAACCATAAGGCTGTCCGGGAGGGCGGACGGTTCAGAAACAGAAGGTGGTTGTAGGATCGGCCACTCGTAGCGAATGCCCTGATCCTGGGCCTGTAGGCGAGTTAGGCTGTACACATCTTGCAGCAGGGGGCGGAGTTGGGTCGGCTCCGGTTGCAGGGGTTGAATGGGCAGATCGTGGCGAGCCAGGCGGGTGTATTCCTCGAGCAGCTTAATCAAGCGCTCTACGGACTCTTTGGCACTTTGAATGTATTCCCGCTCCTCCTCCGGGGAATCGCACAGATCCGACAACACCAACTGCAGGGATCCCATCTGGCTGCTGAGGGGGTTGCGCAGCTCGTGGCCAATGCTGACGAGCAACTCTTGCTGAAAGGCTCGCATCACCTCAGAGCGTTCAAAAGCAAATTGCCAATCTACGGCCTCTTGCCTGTCGGCAGGGGCCGCCGGCTGGGAAGCTGGATCGGGTTTGGCTGCGGGTTTCCTCAAAAGGTGCTCCGGACGAAGGACAGGGGATCCCGTCGAGGTTCAGATCCTTGGGTTCGGATCTTTAAGCTTTGCACAGTAAGGACTACGTCCCCCTGACGCGAGCAGGCTCTGGAGATACCCCACTCCATGGGGATCCTACCCTTTTCTACCCGACGAAGTGGGCGCTGACCACCCGCTCAATCCCCGCCAGATCGCGGTGAACTTGGATCTGCCGATAACAGTCCCTCTCTCGCAATTGCTCCGCCACCCAAGGGGCTTGTCCTCGCATCACTTCTACCGCCCAAAAGGAGTTGGGGGCCAGGTAGTCCGGTGCCCTTTGAATCAACAGCCGCAAGTGGGCCAGCCCATCTTCCCCGCCATCGAGGGCCTGTCGCGGCTCGTGCAGCCGCACCTCGGGCATGAGATGGGCCAGCTCCCCGGTGGGGATGTAGGGCGGGTTGGAAACCAGGCCGCGCAGCCGCCCCCGCCAGGGATCCAAGGGCACAAACCAGGATCCCAGCAGCAACTGCACCCGCTCCTGCAAATGGTGGGCCGCCACGTTGTCCGCCGCAACGGCTAGGGCTTGCGGGCTCGAATCCACCGCCAGAAGCTGCAACTGGGGATGTCGCTGGGCCAAAGCGATGGCAATGGCCCCGCTGCCGGTGCCCAGGTCGGCCAAGCAGGATGCGGGCGGCAGAGGATTAGCTTGTAACCAGAGGGAAGCCTGCTCCACCAGCAGCTCGGTCTCCGGACGTGGGATCAGCACCGCCGGGGTCACCCGTAGGCTCAAGCCGGCCCATTCCACTTTGCCCAACAGATACTGCAGAGGGACGCGCTTTTCCACCCTTTGCTGCCAAAGGGCCTCTACCTCCTCCAGGAGTTCCCCCGCCCCAGCCGGAGCGCGACCCAGCAGCCGCTCCAACGGCCCCCACCCCAGCCGTTCCTTGAGCAGAATCTCCACCTCCTCGGCAGGGATCCCAGCCGCTTTTGCCGCCCTCAGGGCCTGGGCACGCCACTCCAGCAATCGCCTCAGCAGAGTCGAGGGGGATCTCAAAGGATTCCGTTCTGCCAGTATGACTGGGGGTTGGGTTAACGCTGAGGCTGGGGACTGGCAGAAGGGTTGGCAGGCCGAGCCAACGATTGGATGTATTCCAGCGCCGAGCGGGAAGGGATAAAGGCGATCTTCTGCACATCGGCCTGGGCATCGGGAGCCAGCATGCGCTCCACCACAATGGCCAGGGAGGTGACCTCAATCTGGGTTTTTCCAACCACATCCGGGTTCTGGGCTGCCGCCCGATCCAAAGCTCGCTGCAGATCGTTGCGGTCGAAGAAGAAGGGCACCACCTCCTGACCATCCTGCTCGATGGTCAGCAGCCCCTCTCCGGAGCGGCCATAGAACAGAGGCACGCCGATCGCTTCTGGAGGCACATCTTTGCTGGTTTCTTTCAGTACCTGCTTGGCTGCCTCCACATCAGCAGGCCGCGGCACCACCTCGAAGTACAGATCGCTATTTTTGGCGCGCTCCTCTTCCGATTTTTCGTAGGCATACCCCAGCGAGAGAGGCACCACCTGGGCTTGGCTGGCTATCTCGGGGTTGCTGGCTTTCACCTGCTCCAACATTTTTTGGGCCTGGGCTTGATCCAGCCAGAAGGAGACCACTTGAATGGTGCGGCCATCTCGCTCCACATTGGCAACAACAGGTGTGCCGTTCTGAGACACAACCGCAAAAACAGGCACCAGGCTCAGCCGCTCTGCCACCTCTTGCCGGCTCATGGGGCCTGCGGTTGCCTGAGCCGGTGGAGCACTCCCCTGAGCCCAAGCGGGAGTCATGGCCAAGCTCGCCCACGCTGTCCCGATCAGGATCCCGGCTATACTGCTCACCCGAGCTACACAGCAGCAGAGGGATCGGGCAGGCGACACTACGTTACAGCGCATCATTCTCATCTCCACTCCCGGCATCGCGCCTTGTTCTGGTTGCTATAGGGCTAGATCCCTCAAGTACTAACCAACAGATCGGGCAAGGCAGAAGCCACCCGGATTGAACCTGCTCGACAGGGCTAGGCTAGCGATGCGGCACACCCTCGGCATCGACTCGCGGCTGGCCGTCGCTGACAACACCCCGGCTCACTGACCTCAAAGAGCGCTCTTGGGCCACCCTAGAAGCCAAGGTTAGAACATCTGCTCGACTCCTGTCGAGGGGCAAAGCCCCTATTTGAGTGGGGATCCCGCATCACTCAATACTATATACGGAGTCGCATAAAATCGACCCACGCTAGATGCAGATCTACCCAACAGCAGATCGGTTCAGATCGAGCTGATAATTGTATGCTCAGCTTTTCCACAACAGGCAGCCTACCCCAGCCTTGTGCATCAGGGCTCTGATGTAGCCGCGCGAACGTGGCAGCTACTGTTAACTTTTGTTAAGGTGGGGGGACAAACGCATGCTTCCGAGGAGCATTAAACCATGGCTAAGATCTTTACCCCTGAATTCAACCAATTTGAGACCATCAACGCCACGCAGGCCTGGTCTTTGTTTTTCACCATCAGCGCTTCCGATCGGCTTTTGGGCTCAAACCCGGCTGTTGGGCGCTACATCACGCTGGCCTTGTTCAGCGCCATCCTCACCGGCATCCTGAATGTGCTGCTGGCCTCGTAGTTGGCCGCTGTCACGGGACGGAATTGTCCAGGACAATCTGTTTGCCAGTCCTTCAGAGGCCGCTGGCAGCGGCGGCTCGGCCTGGGAAAGGGGATCCCTTCCTCAGGTTTTTTGCTTTTGAATGGGAAAGGATCCCTTTTGCTCCGGGTGGGGCGATGAAAACGTCTGGGACAAGTTCTGCGGCGGCGGCTTTGCCCGTCGCGCTGCCGCTGCTGCTGGCGCCGGCAGGAGATTGGGAGTGTGCCAAGGCAGCGGTAGAAAACGGGGCCGATGCCATTTACTTCGGGCTGGAGCGGTTCAACGCCCGCCTACGCGCCCGCAACTTCACAGAGGCAGATTTGCCGGAGCTGATGGCTTGGCTGCATCAGCGGGGGGTGCGAGGCTATGTAACTTTGAATACTCTGGTCTTTCCGGGGGAGCTGGAGGAAGCGGAGCGGTACATCCGCTCGATGATCGCGGCGGGGGTGGATGCGGTCATTGTCCAGGATATTGGCATCGCACGCTTGATCCGTCATCTTTCTCCCGATTTCCCCATCCACGCCTCGACGCAGATGACCGTCACCAGCGGTATCGGGGCAGAGTTTGCCGCCGAGTTGGGCTGTGAGGTGGTGGTGCTGGCGCGGGAGTGTTCCCTCAAGGAGATGGCCAAGATCCGCGCCCATCTGGAAGAGAAGGGATCCCCCGTCTGCTTGGAAATCTTCGTGCACGGGGCGTTGTGCGTGGCCTATTCCGGGCAATGTCTGACCAGCGAGGCGCTGGGAGGACGTTCGGCCAACCGCGGAGAATGTGCCCAGGCCTGCCGCCTGCCCTACGAGCTGGTGGTAGACGGGATGCGGCGCGATCTGGGGGAGAAGCGGTATCTGCTCAGCCCCCAAGATCTGGCCGGTCTGGAGGTGCTGCCGGAGCTGGTCAAGCTGGGGATCCACTGCTTAAAAATTGAGGGTCGTTTGAAATCGCCGGAGTATGTAGCCAATGTAACGCGCATCTATCGCCAGGCCTTGGATGCCTTGGGGGCAGGTCAGGCGTGGCAGCCCTCAGCTCAGGAGTGGTATGAGCTGGAGATGAGCTTTTCCCGCGGGCTGTATACCGGCTGGCTGCGGGGCATCAACAACCAAGAGCTGGTGCATGCCCGTTTTGGCAAGAAGCGGGGGGTTTACCTGGGGCAGGTGCTGCGGATCGAAGGGGATCAGGTGGGGGTGCGCCTGCAGGCTCCCCTCAAGCCGGGCGATGGCGTGGTGTTCGACCAGGGAGAGCCGGAGCAGGGGGGGCGGGTTTACCGCGTGCACAAGAAGCAGGGGCTGGCCTGGCTTGGCTTTGCCCAGGGGGCCATTGACCTCAAACGCCTGCGGCCAGGGGATCGCCTCTGGAAGACCAGCGACCCGGAGCTGGAGAAACGCCTGCGCCAGAGCTATGCCGGGGATCAGCCTCGCTTTCAACGCCCCGTCCACCTGGAAGTTCACGGCCAGGCCGGCTTGCCCCTGACGCTGATCCTGCGGGATGAAGAGGGCCACGTGGTGCGGGTGGATTCGCCGGTGCCTTTGCAGCCTGCCCATCACCAACCCCTCACCGACGAGAAGCTGCGGCAGCAACTGGGTCGTTTGGGTTCCACCCCGTTCAAGTTGGGATCCCTGCACAATGCCCTGGAAGGAGAGGTGATGCTGCCGCTGAGCGTCCTCAACCAAATGCGGCGCCAAGCCGTGGAGCAGTTGCAGGCGCTGCGGGCTCGGCCCCGCCGCTGGCAGCTCAACCCTGAAGCTCGCTGGCCAGATCTGCTGCCCGCCCCGGAGCAACCGGAAAGGGGATCGCCCCAACTGGTGGTGCTGGTGCGGGATCCAGAGCAGTTGCCGGCGGCAATTGCCTGTGGCATCCGGCAGATCTACCTGGAGTTGGAGGATCCCCGCCGCTACCGGGAAGTTATCCGCGCCACCAAGGCCGCTCACCCTGAGGTGGAGCTGTGGGCGGCCCCGCCCCGCATCACCAAGCCGGGAGAAAGCTGGATCCTCAAACAGGTGTTGGCAGCAGGAGCCGATGGCTATCTGGTGCGCAACTACGACCACCTGCGCTTTTTTGCCGGCCAGCGCTGCATCGGCGATTTTTCCTTGAACGTGGCCAACCCCATCACCGCCCACTATTTCAAAAGCCGCTACCCCTTGGAGCGCCTGACGGCCTCCTATGACCTCAACCACGAGCAACTGGGATCCCTGCTCCAGGCCGGCCCCGCCCACTGGTACGAGGTCACCATCCACCAGCACATGCCCATGTTCCACATGGAGCACTGCGTCTTCTGCGCTTTTTTGTCCCGCGGCACCGACTACACCAATTGTGGCCGTCCCTGCGAAAAACACGAGGTGAGGCTGAGGGATAGGGCCAATGTCGAGCACATTTTGAAAGCCGATGCCGGCTGCCGCAACACTCTCTACAACGGCAAAGCCCAAACCGGGGCCGAGCATGTGCCAAAACTGCTGGATCTGGGGTTGCGATATCTGCGCATTGAGTTCTTGCAGGAATCCCCCGAGCAGATCCGGCAAACCTTGCGCTGCTATCAACAGCTTCTCCAAGGCCGGATGAGCGGATCCCAGCTGTGGCGCGAGCTGAAGCTACATAGCCAATTGGGGGTTACGCGCGGGTCTTTGCAGAGTTAGAGGCTGCGCGGCCTTACATACCCTCTGTATTCTCTGCGGTTGCCGAGGCCGGGTGGGCAGAGCAATAGAAAAAACACTCCCGCAAAATTGGCGTAAAATTTCCTCAGGGTACGGTCGTTTCCCAACCTCTCTTTTGCTTCCCTATCCTCTGCGTAGCTCTCTCTTTGGTTACCGTGAAACACACCCTCAGCGCCCTTGTGCAGGATCAGCCTGGCGTTTTAACCCGCATCGCGGGGATGTTTGCCCGTCGCGGCTTTAACATCGACAGCCTCACCGTCGGCCCCACCGAACGACCGGGGATCTCTCGCATCACCATGGTGGTGCAGGGAGATGAGCACGACGTGGAGCAGATGACGAAGCAGCTCTACAAGCTCATCGATGTGCTAAAAGTTACCGATATCACCCACGTCCCCTGTGTGGAACGGGAGCTGATGCTGGTCAAGGTGAATGCCAGCCCCGAGACCCGCTCCGCCATCATGGATGTCGCCCAAATGTTTCGTGCCCGGATTGTGGATGTGGCGGAGGAGTCTTTGACCCTCGAGGTGACCGGGGATCCGGGCAAAATGGTGGCGATCATCAAGATGTTGACCAGCTTTGGCATCCGCGAGATCGCCCGTACCGGTCTGGTGGCCCTCACCCGCGAGTCCGGCGTGAATACGGAATACTTGAAGCAACACCCCACCTTAGTGACCATCTGATGGCCTTACGAGAAGCGATGCCACAACCGGGGGAGAGGTGGCGGGGATCGGCTTGGCGCGGCGGAATTCGCAGGATCCTCGGCCTTGTGGCCATTGTGCTGGTGGGGCTGCTGGCCGGCTGCGGCCCCAGGCCGCCCAAGCCGATTGTGCAGCAGGCCCTTGCCTATCAGATCGCTCATTTGTCCGAGCCGGTGGCCTCCTTGGTGGGCAGTGAGCAGTTGTCGGCCCGGCTGGAAGTGCAAGATGTGAAAATCCGTCGGGATCGCCGTGAACCTTTGCTGTTGGCCTGTTGCTCCGCAAGAACAGGAGAAACGCTGGAAGGCCATCACCTCAGCGGTACCTACACCCTGATCGTGAAGCCGCCGGGATCCCGCCGTCCTTATCGCCGCAAAGGGGATCCCTTTCAGCTCACCTTGGCCCACCAAAAGGCACAAACTGTTGCTACGCAGCGCTCGCCTGACGCAGAGCCCCAAACCGTGCCCGAACGGTGGCTACTGGCCTACGGCTCGCCTGATGCTAAGACCTGGAGGGTCATCGACTTTCTGCCTCAGCCCGCACCGGCACCGGAGTTGCCTCCTGCCGAGCCAGAACCGGCCATCCCGGCAGCCTGATGCAAACCTGCCGCCGCTCACCGCAGCAAAGCCGCCCCCCAGGCAAAAAGACCATCCACCAACAGGGTATTTAGCACTGCTCCGGCAAAGGCCCAATGGTGCAGGCGGCGGGATCCCCGAATCATCCACAACCCAGCGCCCAGCAAGAGAAGGCCCAGGCCGATGCCCCAACTCAGGCCCCAGGGGGTAGCCATTTTGTCAAGAGCGGCCATGAAAGGGACAACCGCCTGATCCAAGCGGTCGAACTGCATCGCCTGTCGCCACTCCGGCAGCAAGCCCACCGAGTGAATGTAAAGATCGGTAATCGCCGTGCCCCACAGGGAACCGAGATAAAACCAGGTGCCGATGCGGGCAAACCGCTGCCGTGTCCCCCACCAGACAATCGGGATCCCCAAAGCTTCCACGGGCATGTGCCAAAGAGGCTCAAAGCGCAGCCAGCCCCAATACAGGGATCCCGCCAGCCAAGTCAGGGTAAAGCCGTAGAGCAAATCTCCCCACAGGCGGGTACGGAGCTGCGAGTAGAGATGCAAACTGAGGCCCAACCAGCCCAAAGACATCACCAAGCTCACCCAGGGGGCATATCGCACCAGGGGCGCTTGCACAAAAACGGGCAGGCAGACGAGCAGAGCCGCCATTCCCCCAATGGCATGGTGGGATCCGAAACGCTTTTGAATCGGGAGAGGGCGATGCTCAGATGACAGCAGAGGCTCATTTGGGAGAGGGGGCAAAAAAGGTGTGGAAGACAAAATGCAACATTAAAAACCTTTACATCAGTTAACATAGCACCTTCTTCGCCGTGACAGGAGCGGGAAAGCTCCGGGAGGCCGAAATGGGCATTCCCTCTCCAGAGATGCCAGGGTGGAAACGATGTGCTGGCCGGAGGAAACCGTATGGACTTGCTGTTGGCCGCAGATATCGGGGGCACCAAAACCAGCCTCAGCCTTGTCAATGCCGAGGATCCCGAGCACAGCCTTTATCATTGCCGCTACGCCAGCCAAGATTTCGTCAGCCTCGCCCCGATGGTGGGAGAGTTTCTGGCCCAGGCTCGGCAGGAGCTGGGTCGAGATCCACAGCCTGCTGCTGCCTGTTTTGCGGTGGCCGGCCCGGTGATGGAGCGAGCAAGGGTACAGACCGCCAAGATCACCAACTTGCCTTGGGATCTGCAGTCAAGCCAATTGGCCGCAGAGCTGGGGATCCCGCGCGTAGCCTTGATCAACGACTTCAGCGCTGTGGGGTATGGCCTGCTTGCCCTGGGCGATCAAGATCTGGACACCTTGCAAGTGGGTGAGCGTCAACCCCGGGCTCCGATTGGCGTGATGGGAGCAGGTACGGGTTTGGGGCAGGCTTACCTCACCTGGGGAGAAGGCGGCTACCAGGTTCATGCCAGCGAGGGAGGGCATGTGGATTTTTCCCCGCGCACCCCTTTAGAGTGGGAGCTTTTGAGGTATTTGCAAAAACGGCACGGGCGTGTCTCCACCGAGCGGGTGGTCTCAGGGCAGGGAATTGTTGCCATCTATCAATTTTTGCGGGATAGTCGGTGGGGGCAAGGGGAAGAACAGTTGCTGGCCCAAATTGAGGCTTGGGAAAAGGGGGCCGAGCCTGTTGACCCGGCAGCCCAAATTGCCAATGCCGCCATGGAAGCACGGGATCCGCTGGCAGTGGAGTGTCTGCGGCTTTTTATCAGCTTGTACGGAGCTGCGGTCGGGAACTTCGCCCTGCAACTGCTGCCTCGCGGGGGCCTGTTCATCGCCGGTGGGATCGCGCCCAAGCTCTTGCGCCTCTTGCACCAAGGAGAGTTTTTGTCCTCGTTTTTGGACAAAGGGCGGATGCGTCCTCTCCTGGAGCAACTGTCGGTGCAGGTGGTGGTGAATGCGCAGGTGGGGTTGAAGGGAGCTGCTCGCTATGCCGCCACCCTTTTGTCTGGCAAGACCACCCAGCCCAGCGGATGATGGCAACGATCCCCATTGATGCTGGAATCATGCTGGACAATCTTGTCCAGCCGTCCCTCGTCGGGATCCTAAACTTCATCCCTTGGCGGATGGGGCAAAATGGGATTGGATCTTTGCCGCATTGTTAGACTTCCCAATAGCGGGCAGCCGCCATCCAACCGATGATCGCCGTCCCTCAGCACAGTTATAGTCACTACCAAGTAGCAATGAAACGTTTCTCTACGTCGTTATTCCTACGCAACGCTGTCGCGAACGCGCCGGCGGCGCGGAGCGCTTGGGCACCTCTGGGAGAGGGGTTGGGGGTGAGGGTAGAGGCCCGGAGCGCTTGGGTCGGCGGCAAAGTGTCTTAATCTTGTTTGAAACGACTATAATCCGATGAATCCAATCCTCTGGGCTTTGAGCATAGCTCTGCTGCTGGCCGTGGGTCTGGCAGCCTACCTGTTGACTGCTCGCAAATACGAGTCTCCCGCATCCGTGGCTAAGTCTTACGACGAGTGGACCCGCGACGGGATCCTGGAGTTCTACTGGGGCGAGCATATTCACCTCGGCCACTACGGATCCCCGCCGCGGCGGAAGAACTTCATCCAGGCCAAGCACGACTTTGTCCACGAGATGGTGCGCTGGGGCGGGCTGGATCGGCTGCCGCCGGGGACGACGGTGCTGGATGTAGGTTGCGGCATCGGCGGTAGTTGTCGCATCTTGGCCCGCGACTACGGCTTTGTCGTAACCGGCATCACCATTAGCCCACAGCAGGTGCAGCGGGCCCAAGAGCTCACCCCCCCCGATCTGCCCGTCCGGTTTCAGGTGGCCGATGCCCTCAACCTGCCCTTTCCCGACGCCAGCTTTGATGTGGTCTGGTCCATCGAAGCGGGGCCCCACATGCCGGACAAGGCCCGCTACGCCAGCGAGATGCTGCGGGTGCTCAAGCCGGGAGGCATCTTGGTGGTGGCGGACTGGAACCAGCGGGACGACCGTCAAAAGCCCCTCAACTTTTGGGAGCGGCTGGTGATGCGGCAGTTGTTGGATCAGTGGTCGCACCCCGCTTTTTCCAGCATCGAGGGGTTTGCCGAACAGTTGCAAGCCACCGGGCTGGTGGAAGGGCAGGTGGAAACCGCCGACTGGACGCAAGAAACCCTTCCTTCTTGGCTGGATTCCATCTGGCAGGGCATTGTCCGTCCCGAGGGCTTGCTGAAGTTTGGCTTGGTAGGCTTGATTAAGTCGCTGCGGGAGGTGCCCACCTTCTTGCTCATGCGCCTGGCCTTCGGCACCGGCCTCTGCCGCTTTGGCATGTTCCGGGCGGTGCGGGCCGCCACGCCGGCAAACTCCGCCTCCCCAGAAGTAGTTGGCCACAGCACCCAATAAGAGACAATGACGCTCCTTGCTCCCCCTCCGGATACCCTGGACGCCCTCTACGACGTGATCATCGTCGGCGGCGGCATTGCGGGCCTGACTCTAGCTTGTGCCCTGCAGGGCTCCGGCCTGCGCTTGGCCCTCATCGAGGCCCAGTCGGCTGAGGCAGTCAGGCAGCGCCCCTTGGCCTATGCCCTTTCGCCGCTGTCGATCCGCATCTTTCGGGCCATCGGGGTGTGGGAGGCGCTGGCTCCCCACATCACGCCCTTTGCCCAGGTGATTCTGACCGACGCCAACGCTCCCCAGCGGGTGACATTTAGGCCGGAGGATGTGGGGGAAACGGCGGTTTTCTACTGCGGCGAACATGCTCGGCTGCAGCAGGTGCTCCAGGAGCAAGTAGCCGCCGATCCCAAGATCACCTGCTACTACGAAGCCAGGGTGGAGAGGGTAACCTACGGGAAGGTTGCCGCCGAGGTAGAGCTGGAAATGACACAGGGCCGGCGCCGACTGGCCGCCGCTCTGGTGGTGGCTGCCGACGGCCTGCGCTCTCCCGTGCGGCAGCGGGCAGGGATCCCTAGCGACGGCTGGGACTACTGGCAGTCGTGTATCACCGCCCTGGTGGCCCCTGCCCAAGACCACCAAAACATCGCCTACGAACGCTTCTGGCCTGCTGGCCCCTTCGCCATCCTGCCCCTGCCCGGCAATCGCTGCCAGGTGGTCTGGATCCTGCCCCACGAGCAGGCCAAAGCCACGCTGGCCCTTTCTCAGGCCGACTTCTTGGCCGAGATGCAGCGCTACTACGGCGTCCAGGGCGGCTGCCTCACCTTGCTGAACCCGCCCCAAGTCTTCCCGGCCCGTCTGCGCCAGAGCCGCCGCTACTATCAGCACCGCTTGGCGTTGGTGGGAGATGCTGCTCACCACTGCCATCCGGTGGCCGGCCAAGGGCTGAACCTCGGCATCCGCGATGCCGCTGCCTTGGCCCAGGTGCTGTTGGCTGCTTGGCAACGGCACGAGGATCTGGGAGATGTCAAAGTCCTGCGCCGCTACGGTCGCCGTCGCCGTTGGGAAAACTGGCTGGTGCTGCTCTTCACGGATCTACTCACCCGCACCTTCTCCAACTCCTACTGGCCCCTGGTGGTCATGCGGCGCTGGATCCTGAGCGGGATGATGGCCTTTCCGCCCCTGCGCTGCTTTTTGCTGCGCCTGATGACTGGCTTGTGGGGAAGCCCTCCCTACAGCCCCAGTTCCTCCTTGGCCTTCTGAGCTGCCCAAAGCACCTCCGCATCGGCGGCCTGGGACCAGTCGGGATCGGCGATCTCGGCGTAGAACCTGGGGTCGTAGGAGCGGGTTTGCACCACCACCGGCATGGGCACGGCATGGCCGAGGATCAGGGCCTGCTGTTTGGAATCCAGCTTGGCCAGCACTGTTTTCAAGTTCTGGCTGCCGGCTACCCCTGTGAACACGGCCTCGATATCTTGGTCGTCGTTGAGGAGGGCCGTGATGCGGGTGCCCAACTGCGACATCACCTCGCTGTCGATACTGGAAGGGCGCTGATCCACCACCAGCAGCGTGACAAAGTACTTGCGCATCTCGCGGGCAATAGTGCCGAAAATGGTCTGCTTGGCCGCCCGCGGATCCAGAAAGCGGTGCGCTTCCTCGATGGTGATGCACAGTTGCCGGGGCCGGTCGAGGGGATTTTTGGACTGCAGGTACCGCTCTGTCTGCTGCACATAGGCCTGGTGGATGCGGCGGGTGATGACGTTGGCTGCCAACATGTAGGAGAGCAGGTTGGACTGGGATCCGAACTCGATGACCACGTGGATGCCGCGGCTGAGGGCCTCCAAGATCTCGCCGATGTAGTTGTGGGGCAAGCTGTTGCGGATGTACTTGAGGTCGTCGAGGCGGGTGAGCTTGCGCTGCAGGGCCAGGATCGAGGCCTTGTTGCCCATCTTCTGTTCGCAAAACTCTTGAACCTCGGCGTTGGAGAGGCTCAAGAGCCGGCTGATCCAGTCGCGGCCAAACTCGTTGCGCAGGATAATGGCGTTTTCCAGGCTGGCCTCCGAGAGGTTGAGCTCCTCCGCCAACAGGGCCAGATCTTCCACCTCGATCTGGTTGTAGGCAATAAACAGTTCGCGGGCATCCCGCACCCCTCGCCGCCGGGTGGAATCGGGATCCAAGGTATAGATTTGTACCTGGCCGGGGAAGAGCTGCCGCAGCCCCTTGACAGTGGTGGCCTGCCTATCCTCGCTGGCCGCCTCCCAGCCGTACTCGGAGTGCATATCAAAAATTAGGTTCACCGCCGCCCGTTTGCGGATGATGCCCGCCAGGAGCAGGCGGGCCAGAAAGGATTTGCCGGTACCGGACTTGCCGAAGATGCCGTTGCTGCGCTCCACCCAGCGATCCAAATCCAGGCAAATGGGCACCGCCATGTCCAAGGGCTGACCGATGGCGAAGTTGCGCCGAGTTGGATCCTCTTCCCAGCCGAAGACGGTGCGAAAGTCCAGCTCCCGCGCCTCGTACACTTGGGAAAAATGGGCCGGCACCGTTTTCACCGGCAACAGCTCCATCGCCTCAGCACCAGGAAGGGCTGGGCCGCCATCTTCTGGCCGGTTGGGATCAATGAGGGGGTACAGCCTTTCCCCTTCCGTCTGCCGCGGCACCAACATCAGCATCGGCGTGAGGGCGATAACCCCGTAGGTGCCGGTACCCGCCAGCACCTCCTGCAGCAGGGTCTCTTCCGGGCGGGGGGGGTTGACCAGGATCTGGGGGTTGCTGGTTGCTAACGTAACGTCGGTGAGCAGACCGAAGAAGCGGTGGCGCTCCCCTTGAATCACCACAAACTTGCCCACCCGCAGGTCTTCTACCGAAACACCGGGGTTGAGGCGAGCTTCCAAGCCCCGACTCAGGGATCCCTGAATCACCGTGGCCAAAGGTTGGGAAGCGGTCATGGCGGTGAGACTAGTTCTGGGCACGGGCGCTGGTGCGGGGGGCGCCATCCTGCACGATCCAGGTGCGGACGATCTCCACCTCCTCCGGCGTCCAAAAGCCCAGACGGGAGAGGGGCAGCCCGCGGGCCTGGATGTAGGCGATCTCCGGGGATCCGCCGCGGGCCTGAGAGCGGTTGGGATTGTTGGCGTTGAGAATAGTGGCGTGGCGGCGCGTCCAGCGGGGATCGATCAACTCGCTCTTGGGATCCCCTGGCTTGACGTAGGCCAGAACCGCCTCGTAGCTATCCAGCAACTGGGTGCGCTGTCGCCCCGCCGGCTGGTGACAGCCGACACAACTGGCCTCCAGCAGCGGTTTGATGTCCCGCTCGTAGGTAAACTGCGGCTCGGTGCGAAAGCGCAGTTGGATGGCCTGCTCCAGCGGCAGCCCCTCTTGGGGGGCAATCGTAAGGGTGTAGTCGGTGCTGAAGCGCAAGGGATCTCGAGGCTTAAGCAACAACTCGTCTCCCTGCACGTCGAAAATGACCGCTGCCGGCGGCTCCAACTGAACCGCCAGCCGTTGTAGATTGGGATCCAGCGGCCGATCGAATTGCAGCCGAATGACTCCATCTATCAAAACATCCTGCTGTTCAGGGGCAGGTTGAGAAGAGACCCACTGTAAAGACGCATTCGACTGGGACCAAACCCACGGATGAGACCCGCTGATAAAGAACATTGCTGCCAACAACAACAGCCCCGCCCAAGTTCGCCACCGTCCCCAGTGGCGAAAGATATTCTGTACGGTCGGAGTGTTCATTGCCGCAGACCCAATTCTACTGTTGTCAGAATAGCGAACTTAATCCATGCTTCAGCCGTTGATGAGATACAGATCGTCAGGGATCCCCAGCGGATCATGAGGATCCCTTGTCTGGTAGAGTAGACGAACAATGAACGCCGGAGCAAAAAGAAGAGGCTGCTGCTCCCAAAGGCTGAAAATCATATTGAGGGCTTCACCCAAGCTGATAGGAGATCACCAGCAGGGAGAAGCAGTACAGGGAGACAGCCAATCAGTTGACGCGCTCCAGCTTGATGTTGTGGTGGCCCAACTTGATCTCGAACTCATCTCCGGGCTTGAGGCCCATCTTCTTGGTGTAGGCAGCTCCAATTAGGAGATTGCCATTCTTATGAACCGAAACCCGGAAGGTAGGAGCGCGGCCACGAGATCCATTTTCGTCACTGGCACCGAGATCCACGCCAACAGCCTTCAGCAGGGCATTGTTAAACTGCATCAGATTCACTCGCTCCTGACCATTCTTGGTGTAGGTGACATAGCCACAGGCGCGAGCTTTTTCCTTGCGATCCGCATTTCCCATTGAAGTTACTTTGTCGAGGAGCTCTTGGCCAGTGAGTGGTTTTGGTTTACTGGTTGTAGCCATATCAAGGTGGTTTTAAGGACAACAGTTAGTGTAGCCAGAAACAAACAGCGATTGCAATAGAGGTTCCTCCAATTCCTCTTTACCTTCCTATTAGAGAGAATAGGTTCGGCGGCTGCAATGGGATTGAAGGGTGATTGCGCAAAACAGTAGTGGAGAATTTTCTCTAGAGGCCAGAACCTGTGGGGGAGACTTTCGCGGAAGGGACAGGCCCTCAGGGCCAAGGGCATATAAAAGTGTCTTTGAGTGTCTCTAGACGCTGGATCCCCGCTGCGGCACCGGAGTTGAGCAAAAGCAGGGAAACTGGAAACAAGGCTGTTTGAGTGTCACTCGATATGGATCTCTTTTGGTCGGGACGGCGTCTTCTGGTTGGGGTGAGCGGGGGGATTGCTGCCTACAAAACGGCGGTTTTGGTATCTGCTCTGGCCCAGCAGGGGGCAGAGGTGAGGGTGGTTTTGACGAAAGCTGCAGAACAGTTTATCTCCCCGCTGACGTTGGCCACTGTGTCTCGCCAGCCAGCTTTCACGGATGCCGAGTTCTGGCAAGCTACGCGGGGACGGCCGCTGCACATCGAGCTGGGGGAATGGGCCGAGGCTCTTCTGATTGCGCCGCTTTCGGCCAACACCTTGGGCAAGGTGGCCCAGGGGCTGGCGGACAATTTGCTCACCAATGTGGTTTTGGCTTGCCACTGTCCGGTGGCCCTGGCGCCGGCCATGAATACCCACATGTGGAAGGCTGAAGCGGTGGCCGAGAATTGGCAGCGGCTGCAACGGGATCCCCGCTTCTGGGCCTTGCCCACTGCCAGTGGCCGCCTGGCCTGTGATGCGGTGGGGGAAGGGCGTATGTTGGAGCCAGAGGCGCTGCAGGAGTATGTGCGGGCTCTGCTCTGGACAGGGGGGAAAAAAGACTGGCAAGGGAAGCGGGTGTTGGTGACGGCAGGAGGCACCCGCGAGCCCATCGACGCGGTGCGCTTTATCGGCAACCCTGCCAGTGGGCGGATGGGGGTGGCGCTGGCGGTGGCAGCCGCCTGTCGGGGGGCCGAAGTCACGCTGGTGCATGGGCCGCTGGGGATCCCCTTTGATCCAGCACCCTTCGCCATTCGGGCCATGCCGGTGGAGACGGCAGCCCAACTGGAGCAGGTTTTGCAGGCGGAGTTTCCCCAGGTGGATCTTTTGTGGATGGCTGCCGCTGTGGGGGATGTGCGCCCCGCCCAGGTTTACGCGGGGAAACTGCCAAAAGGCGATCTGCCCCCCATGCTGCCCTTGGAGCCTGTCCCTGACCTGGTGGCAGCCCTGGCCCGCCACCGACGTCCCGGTCAGCTTCTTATCGGCTTTGCCGCCCAGAGCGGGGATCCCCTCCCCTCAGCCAAGGAGAAGCTGCAGCAGAAAGGGCTGGACGCCATTGTGGCCAATCCCATCGACCAGCCGGAGAGCGGCTTTGGCAGCAGCCACAACCAAGGCTACTGGATCCCGCGGCAGGGCAGCCCAGAACGGCTGCCTTGGACAACCAAGGCCACCCTGGCCCACCGGCTGCTGGATCTGGCCCTGCAGCTGGAGCCGAGCTGACCCCGAGGCCTCACTGTTTTGGCTTCGTATCTCGGCTGCGAGGGTAACGGTTCTCCCGGCGATCGGACCAAAATCAGGCCAAAATCAGGTACCTTTGAGGCTAAGCGCAGAGGGATCCGATGGCGATCATCGTTTTGAAAGCCTGGTATTTGGATTCGGTGTTGTCTGCCTCCCAAGTTCAACAGAGGGCTCCCGATCTGCGCCTAAGCCGTACCGGCCTCTTGAAAACGGCGATGCGAGCCGATTTCCTCGACGATGTGGAGCAGGTGAAGGCTTCTGTCTGGTGGCAGCGCTACTTGGAAGGGGAGCTGGTGGAGTTTTACATCGAGGGCAGCGGCGCCTACAGCATCTCCAACCTCGATTTGATCAGCCGCGAGATCTACTTTAATAAGCGGGCCACCCTGAACATGACGGAGCCGGTCATCTACTTTTGTGGCCAAGCGGATTACCCCGACTCCAGCGCCACGCTGCACCAGGCGTTGCAGGCGGTGGTGGAGACCATTAACCGCCATCACCAACCGGTTCTTCCGCTGCAACTGCAGGGATCCCTGCCCAGCGAAAGCGAGACACCTCTAATCGACGCGGCCCTGATTCGCAAGCTCAAGCACGCGCTGCTGGTGGTGGCCGATGTCACCCCGGTGCAGGTGAATGGCCGAGGACGGCCTCTGCCCAGTCCCCAGGTCTGTTTGGAGTTGGGCTATGCCCTGCAAGCGAAGCGCCCCGAGCAATTGCTGCTGGTACAACTGCCCCGCGACGACATCGAGGGATCCTTTCCTTTCGAGGTGGAGGGCAGCAGTTTTTTGAAAATTGCCGATCCGCAGCGCCTGTCGGATCAATTGGGAGCCGAGATCGCCCGGCAGTTGCAGCGCAACCGGGTTATCTCCCTCTAGCCAGACGCACCTATCCAACTGCCCCTCGCAGCCGTTAGACTCTTGGAGATGGCCCCATCGGTGGGGGTACTGCTCTCCAAAACCCAAACGGCATCTATTGGCGCTCCCTTTTTGTGCAACCATGACTCTGGCTAATGCAAATTCTCTGGGTTCTCCGGATCGCTCTGCAGCAGGTTGGCAGAGAGGTTTGAACGGCCTGATGTTCCTGCTGCTGGCGGGAGTTCCTCTATCTTGGGTGGGGCACTTCCGAGGCTGGGATCCCAATCTGGTCTTCCTCTGTGCCGCCTTGGCGGTGGTGGCCTTGGCCAAGTTTATGGGTCAAGCCACCGAGGAGATTGCCGCCTTGACCGGGCCGACCATAGGGGGGTTGATCAACGCCACTTTTGGCAATGCGGCAGAATTGATCATCGGCTTGGTGGCGCTGCGGGCGGGGCTGGTGGAGGTGGTGAAAGCCTCGATCACCGGCTCGATCATCAGCAACCTGCTGCTGGTGGCCGGGCTGGCCATGTTTTTGGGCGGCATTAAGTTTCGCGAGCAGAGCTTTCGGCCCGAAGTGGCTCGCATGAATGCCTCGGTGATGAACCTGGCGGTGGTGGCCTTGATCTTGCCCAGTGTGGTCACCTATGCCGATGCCAACTTGGGAGCGCTCTCCATCCAAGAGCTGTCCACGGCGGTGGCTCTGGTGCTGATCGGGGTTTACGGCCTCACCTTGCTGTTTTCCCTCAAAACCCACAGTTACCTCTACGCTCTTCACGAGGCCGCAGCCGCAGAGAATGAGGCGGCCAATCGCCTGGCCCCCAATCCGGTTTTGCAGGCGGAGGGCTCCATTCCCCAAGTGTTGACGGCCCCGCCCGAGCAGCCTGGGCTATGGCCTTGGGTGTTGGCCCTTTTGGGGTTGACGGTGTTGGTGGCACTGGAGTCGGAACTGTTGGTGAGCACCTTGGAGCACACTCTGGAGCATTGGCACATTACCTCGCTGTTTATGGGGGTGATCTTGCTGCCGATCATCGGCAATGCGGCCGAACATGCGACGGCAATTACGGTGGCCATGAAAGACAAGATGGATCTCTCCTTCTCAGTATCTCTGGGCTCGACGATGCAAATTGCCCTGTTCGTGGCGCCCCTGCTGGTCCTGGCCGGTGACCTGCTGGGCCAGCCGATGAACTTTAACTTCGGCATGGTGGAGCTGGTGGCGATCGCCGTCTCGGTGTTGCTGGTCAACTCCGTCAGCAGCGACGGGCGCTCCAACTGGCTGGAGGGGCTGTTGCTCTTGGCCACCTATGCCATTCTCGGCATTGCTTTCTTCTTCTTAGATTGATGGAAGAACTTTAGCATCGGCTCATGCCGCACAATCTGCAAGCTTCAAGTAGATCGAGGCGGGGAACAGCGGGATCCCTGCTTTGGCCGCTCCTTTTTTTCGGCACTTCCCTCGCCCTATCCCCGGCCATCGAGCCGGCATGGGGTCAGGAAACTTCTCAAAACAACGGCACCGCCTCCAACCTGCCTTTGCTCAACCGCTTGGATGCCCTGGAAGAGCTGCGGCAGGCGCTCAGCCTGCCCACCACCTCCATCCAAACGGAGGCCGTGACGCTGGATGGGCGGCGGCTGTTTTTGGTCGCCGCGCTGCAGGGGGATCCCGGCAGCGTGCCGCCGGTGTCGCAGCGGGCCCGCTCCATCGAACAAACCCTGCGCCAGTTGGCCCAGTCGGGCCTTGACCCGGAAACACTGCGGGTGGAGGTCGTCCTCGACAGCCAAACCAATCAGCCGGTGATCCGGGTGAATGGACGCCATTTGATGACCATCACCTCTCTGGATGCTCAGCTTCAGGGCAGCCAGCCGATGGATTGGGCCGAACAGGTGGCGGGCATTGTCGAGGAGGCCCTGCGCACCTGGCAGCGGGAGCGACAGCCCCAGTTTTTGCGCCGCCAAGCCCTGATAGCCCTCGCCATTCTGGCAGCAGCGGCAAGCCTGAGCCGGCTTTGTCAACGAGAACGACGACGGCTGCAGCAAAAACGCGATGCCCTGCAGGCGGAGTACCAGGCCATCCAAGCAGAGGTGCAGGAGCGCCTCCAGGGGGAGCCGGGCGAGGATCCCGTCTTGGTCGAACAACAGGCAGGGCGCAAACGGCAGGCATCCTATTTGGAGCTGCACATTCGTCTGCTGCGCCTGGTGCAGGTTGGCCTGTGGACGGGCGGCGTTGGGGTGAGTTTGGGCCTTTTCCCCCAAACACGACCCTTGCAAACGTTTCTCCTGGTCTCGCTGCGCGGCCCTCTGCTGCGCTTGGCAGGGGTGGGCCTGGCGACTTATGGCAGTGTTTGGCTGAGCAGCCTGCTGCTGGACGGCCTCTTCGCCGCCTTGCGCCAGGAGCAGTGGCAAAATGCCCCCACCTATCGCCTCAGCAAACGCCTCAGCACCTTTGCCGGTGTCTCCAAAGGAGTGACAGCCACCGCGCTGGTTTTGCTGGGATCCCTGGTCGGCTTGGCCTCGGTGGGGGTGAATATCGGCCCTTTGGTGGCCAGCCTGGGCTTCATCGGGCTGGGGATTTCCCTGGCTGCCCAGGATTTGATCAAAGACGTGATCAACGGGCTGTTGATTTTGCTGGAAGACCAATTCGCCGAAGGAGATGTGATCGTGGTGGATGGGCGGGGCGGCCTGGTGGAACATATGGATCTGCGGCTAACCCAGTTGCGCAACACCGAAGGCAGCCTGATCTCCATTCCCAACAGCGCCATTCGGGTGGTGGAGAACCTCTCCAACGGCTGGTCGCGGGTGGATTTGGGGATCGTGATCGCCTACGAAAACGACCTGGAACAGGCCATCCGCATCACCGAGCAGGTGGCGCTCCAGATGTACCGGGAGCCGGCTTGGCGGGACAAGATCCTCGAGCCCCCCGAGATGCACGGCGTCGATGACCTGGGGGAGCGGGGGATCACCCTGCGCATCTGGATCAAAGTGCAGCCCCTACAGCAGTGGCGGGTGGCGCGGGAATATCGCCGTCGCCTCAAGCATGCCTTCGACCAAGCCGGGATCCGGATTCCGTTTCCGCAGCAAACCCTCTGGTTCCACAGCCCCTTGGAGATGCGCATCCAGGGCCTCAGCCCAGAGGAGACCCACCGCCTGCTGCGCCTGATGGAGTCGCGGCTGGAGGCCCGTCCGCGGGAAAGGGATCCTGATCCAGAAGACCTCACAGACCAGGTTCCTGCCGAGGGTCTTCATCGCCCTTAGCCGCCCGGCTGGCCTGCAGTTGCGACAGGGCCAACAGCTACTCGTCGCCGATGATTTCCGGCTCAGTCAGTTCATCCGACATCTCGATGACGGCGCGGCGGATGGGCTTCATCCAGCCATCTTCCAGATCGTCGGGATCGTCGTAGCGACGGCGCTTGGCCCGGTTGGCCACCTGTACTGTGATGCGGTAGCGATTTTTGGAGGCGTTGATCAGAGCCTCTACCCGACGCATCAGCTCGTCGTTGTCGATAGCCAGTTGATGCTTGCGTGGGGCCATCATCGCAGTTTTAACCTTGGCATCTATTGTTACAGGGGATCCTGATTTTAGCAGAGAACCGGCCAATCCTTCCCTTGCTCAGCGCCCGACCGACTTACGCACTGCGATCAAGCTGCTGCCGGTGCCCAGAAAAACCCCCATCCCCAACAGCAGCAGCGGCAAGAACCAAAACTCCAGTTGGCCGGGATCCGCCTGCATCACCTTGAGAAAGGGCAAGGCGATCAACCGCTCCAGCACCTCCTGCAGCAACTGTCGGGATCCCAGAACCAAGCCCCAAGCCCCTAGCGCGCTGATCACCCCGAACAGGCAGCCCTGCAAAATAAAGGGCAAGTAAATCCAAGCTGCCGTTGCCCCCACCAGTTGCATCACCTCGATCTCCCGCCGCCGCGCCATGACGATCAGCCGAATGGTGGTGGTGATCACAGCCACCGCCGTCAGGGCCAACACCCCGGTGATGCCCAGGGATCCCAGCCGCAGCATCTCCTGAATTTGGGCCAGTTGTTCCACGATGCGGCTGCCGTAGTACACCTCGTCTACCCCTTCCAATTGGCGAATCTGTGCCGCCACCTCCCCCAGGGCTTCGGCGGAATCCGCCTTGACCCGCAGGGCATCCACCAAAGGGTTCTCCCCCAACTGGGTTTCCATCGCCGCCTCATCCTGGATCCCCATCTCGATGAGGAGGGTGCGCCAAGCTTGGTCTTTGGTGATGACCTTCACCGCCACCACGTGGGGCAATTGGGCGACCTGGGGCTGCAACTCCACCCCTTGGCGTTCCGGCTCCAGATAGACGGAGATCTCCAGTTGCTCCCCCAGGGATCGCACCGTCGCATCCACCCCCCAAGACAGCTCCACGCCGATCCCCACCAAAAACAGCAACACCAGCAGGGTGCTCACCGCCGCCCAGTTCAGCCAGCCTCCCCGCCGCAACCCCAAAAAAGTCTCTTGCAGGAGATAGCGAATCTTGTTGAGAAATCGGGAGAGAGATTGCATGCTGTTTACCGCCCAACACTGCCAGTAAACCCAATCTTCGGGATTCCCGCCCTATGCAGCGCCTCAGCGCAGATCATACAGGCGTCCTCCTTCCATGCGCACCACCCGGTGGCCGGCCCGCTCCACCAGATGGGGGTCGTGGCTGGTCATGATGACAGTCACCCCAAAAGAATTGAGCCGCTCCAAAATCTGGAGAACCAAGAGCGAGTTTTCCGGATCCAGGTTCCCCGTCGGCTCGTCTGCCAGCAGCAGCACCGGCATGTTAACAATGGCACGGGCCAGGCTGAGGCGCTGCTGTTCTCCTCCCGAAAGCTCATGGGGAAAGCGATCCCGCTTTTCGGTCAGCCCCACCATCTTCAAAGTCGGCCCGATGCGGCGGCGGATTTCGGCGGGGGACAGCCCTTGGGCGCGCAGCACAAAGGCCACATTTTCCGCCAGGGTGCGGTTGGCCAACAGGCGATAGTCTTGAAAGACCACCCCCAAGCGCCGCCGCAGCATCGCCAGCGGACGGGGTGGAATGCGGTAGGGCCGCCGCCCTTCCGAAGAACATAGGCACACCTGATCCACCACAACCGTGCCCTCGGTGGCCTGTTCGTCCCCGTAGAGCAGTCGCAAGAGGGTGGACTTGCCCGCTCCCGACACGCCGGTAACAAACACGAACTCGCCGCGGCGCACCTCCAGGTTCACATCCTGAAAAATCAAGTTGCCGTTGGGGAAGACCTTGCTCACGCCCCGCAGGGACACCATGCTGGCTGGGGCCTGCAAAGATCCCGGCTGGGTGCTGCTGTACAAGCTCAAGGGGGCCAGATGAGGAGTGGGAGCTGTACCGGCCCAACGGTGAACGCGAGGGGAATAGCCGATGTGCTGACCAAGCATCATAAGGAAGCGCCTACAAAAGAGGAAGACGAGGAAGCGCCGGCAGGCTAGGGGCGCCAGCGAGAAGCGGGATCCCACAGCACCCGCCAGGCAAACCTGGGCAAAGCCAACATGCGTCGCCAGCGCCAAGGTTCCTGATAGAGACGATACAACCATTCCAGGTGATGGTCACGCCACCAGCGGGGGGCTCGCCGTTTTTGGCCGGCCCAAATGTCGAAGCTGCCCCCCACCCCCATCCAGATGGCCTGGGGCAAGAGGCTGCGCCATCTCTGGATCCACAGCTCCTGGCGCGGGGAGCCCAGCCCCACCCACACCAGTTGCGGCTGGAAGTCCTGGAGAGTGTGCAGCAGGTTTTCTTCCTCGGCAGGGGAGAAGTAGCCGTGGTAGCCCCAAATGGACAGAGAGGGAAAGCAAGCGTGCCAATGTTGAATCGCTGCCCGGTTGACTTCCGGCCTTCCCCCCACCAAGGCCAAGCGCCACCCCCGTTCTGCCGCCAGCGCGATCAGGGCTTCGGCCAGCTCGATCCCCGGCACCCGCTGGACGCGGATCCCCTGCCGCCGCAAAGCCCACACCACCCCCGCCCCATCTGGGATCACCAGCTCTGCTCGTTGTAGCACCTGGGCAAAGGCCGGATCCCGCTGCGCCTGCATGATCATCTCTGGGTTACAAGTAACCACCTGGGCGCCCTGCCTCTCCTGAATACGCGCCTCGATCCAGGTGGCATAGCTCTGTAGACTGGCTTCTGGCAGAGCCAGGTGTAGGTTCACACCCAGAATTGAATGGCTTGCTAACGACACCACCACCGACCCATGCTTGCCCCCGCTGGTTTCAAGATAGCCCGGCTCAGCCGTCCAGCTCATTCCATGTAAAGTCTCTTCCCTCAGGCATCCAGGGCAGCACAAGCGGCGTATTCCCATCAGACCAGGCCGAGAGGGAATTGCCCGAGCAAGAGCAAGCCCTTAGAAGTTGGTTGCCCTCTTTCGAGACAGGAGACTTGAGATGAAGACTGCAAAGACTCCCTTCGCTCTGCCTCACCTGGCCGCCGAATGGGATCCCAGCACCACATCTGGCAGGTTCTGGCAGCCTTCCCGCCGCAGCTTGTTGTTGACCGGTTTGCTGGCGGGAGTGGGTGGGGTGCTTGGGTTGCGCAGCCTACCCAGTGCTGCCCAGACCAACACTGCCGACATCGCCATCCTCAACGCTGCCATCGACTTGGAACAGCAGGCGATCTGGGCCTACAAAACCGCTGCCGGCAAGCTGAGCAACACCGAAGTGGGCAAAATTGTGTTGGAAGTGGCCACCAAGAACCTGAAGGATCACGAACAACACCGCGATCTGTTGGCGGGTGCCGTGCGGCAGTTGGGGGGAACCCCCTCGCCGGCTCGGGATAGCTACGACCTCTCCACCTACATTGACGGCAAAGAAGGCAATCTCGATTCCGACGCCAACATCGCCAAGCTGGCCCTGGCCCTGGAGTTCGATGCAGCCCTGGCCTACAACGATGCATTCGTTCAGCTTTCCAACAAAGACCTGGTGGCTGCCGCCAGCACCATCGGTCCCAATGAAGTTGCCCACGCCACTGCGATCCGGGCCGTGTTCAATCGCCTCGATCCGAGCATTTTGGTGGTGCCTGCTCCCTTCGTCAGCGCCGAGACTCGGGAGCGCTGGATCCTGAAGGTGTAGAGCTGGATGATCTCCAGGGCCTCCCCATGTCCCTATTGAGGCAGCTCCCAAGCGCTTCCCTCACCCCTCTCCCAAAGGGAGAGGGGAGTTAGAGCGGCAGTGCGTAGCAATAACGACGTAACGAACCGTTTCATTGCTATTTAAAACGACTAAACGACTATAGGAAGTCTCAGCCTTTTTGCTCTTCCTGGCCTGTGTGGAGAAAGCCCTATGCCAATGACGCGGCGGTTGCTGTTGCTGAGTGGGCTGGGATCCCTAGTCAATGTGGGGGCCATTTTGGCCGTGGAGCGCTGGCGACGAGCCGGCTCGGCTGCGGGTCAGGATCCTGTCGAGACAACGGCAGCAGTCGAGGCTCACGGCCCGCTGGCGCAAACGGAAGCAGAGGTGATCATTCGCGGGTTTCAGTACCTGCCCCCGGAGATTACTCTCAAGCGGGGGGGCAAGGTGACTTTCACCAACCTGGATTCCACCCCCCACACGGCTACTCCTGTGGCAGGGGCGCAGTTCCAAGGGACAGGGCGGCTGCGGCGCAACGAGAGCAAAACCTTGACCTTCGAGGTAGCCGGCATTCAGGAGTATTTCTGCGATATTCACCCCAGTATGGTGGGTCGAGTTGTTGTCGTCGAGTAAGGTGAAAGCCATGCCAACGGAAACCCTGGGATCCCCTGTCCCTTTTTGGACCCTCTGTCGGCGGGTGTACCTGGTTTGGGCCATTCTTTTGGGGATCGGGTTTGCCGCCACCCAGTTTCACCAAGAGGCCAACATCAACTGGCTGTGGTTGCTGATTTCTCTTATTGGCTTGGGCTATATGGTGCGGCAGACGGCGCTGCCGGAGTTTCGAGCTGCCGGATTGGCCCATCTTTACTTCGTGGGCTTGGTCTGGACACTGGTGATCGCCCTGGGCATGATTCTCTCGGTGCTGCCTTTTGTCGGTCGTACCCCTCTAGCGGCTTTGAGCCAATATCTGGGGGTGTTTTGGCTGTGGCAAATGGGGTTGGGCCACTGGCTCAACGGCCTGGTGGATCCGCCGCGCCTTCCCTACTGGATCACCGGTGGGATCCAGATCTTGGCCGGAGTTGCCTGCCTGCTGTGGGGGCTGGAGTGGCAGTATGCGGTGGCAGGGGGGATCGGGGCTTTGGCCATGCTGCTTCTGATCCCGCTGCATGGATCTCGATAGATCTCACTGATCTCCCTCTGAGGCCTTATCCAGGTGCACCTGCCAGACTTGGCCCAGCGCCCTCACCTCATCCCCAAGGCGCAATTTGCGCCCGCGGCGGGTTTCCACCTCGCCATTGACCTGCACCTGTCCGGCTTGGATCAACTGCTTGGCCTGCCCACCGGTGGACACAACCCCCGCCCACTTGAGAAACTGATCCAGCTTAATCACGGGATCTGTCGCCATCACTGCACCCAAAGGGTTTTGACATCGACCAGTTGTCCCATTGCCTGTTTCTCCACTCTGGCATTTGCATTCTGCCCGGAATGGGGCTCGGGAGAGAAAAATTGGTGATGTTTGGGATCAGGGTTGCAAGCTGCTCGTGGTTGCCGTTGGATCCCCGGCCCAGAACTCATAAGCGGCTTGCGACAGGCTGGCGATCAGCTCTTCGGCTCTGGGGTCGTTGGGGGTTTCTCGCTTCACCCACACCGCCGCCACATAGCGTCGCCCGTTGGGCAAATCCAGGATCCCGGCATCTCCCACCACCGAGCGCAGGGTTCCCGTCTTGTGGGCAATGCGCACCTCCTGGCCCAGGTGGGGTCGAAAGTAGGAAGGCCGTTGGGTACGCCAGAGAATGTCCAAAAAGCGGTCGCGGCTGCGGCGGCTAAGCATGCGCCCCTGTTCCACTTGGCTGAGCAACCAAACCATGTCGCGTGGGCTGCTGGTGTTGGTGCCCTCCAGATCCGGTAGCCACCAGGAAATTTGCGTGTGCTGTAGCCCCCACTGACGAAATTTTTGGTTGAGAGCCTCCTGTCCACCCAGGCGATCGATGATCAGATTGGTGGCGAAGTTGTCGCTGAGGGTGCTCATCAGGGTGGCCGCCTCCAGGGCAGAGACCTGGGATCCCAGGGGACGGGTTTGGAGCACGCCCGCTCCTCCTGCCTTGAGATCTTCCCGCAGGGCGAGCGGTTCATCCAGCCGCACCTGCCCGGTTTCCACGGCCTGGAAAAAGGCCAAGAGAATGGGGATCTTGATTACGCTGGCGGCAGGAAAAGCCTGATCCGGCCTGACGCCGGCAAAGGCGCCGCTTTCCACCTCCCAAAACAGGGCCCCTGCCGTCAACCCCGGTTGGTCGGCCAAAGCGGCTAGGCGCTCCTGCAAAGCCGGGATCGCCTCTCCCTGCAGGGTATCGCTCGGCCCTGGATCCCCAAGCTGCGTCGTGGCAGGTTCTGTCTGTCCAGTGGGGGTTGATTGCAGCAGTTGCGAGAGGCCGGCCATTGTCAGGCCCAGGATGAGACTGAAGCTCAGGCCCCTGAGCAACACTTCTCCGAGGGCCGGAGAACGTCCTGGGCGGCGAGGCTGGACAGCCCGTTGGCGCAGACGGGCGATGGCTTTTTGGCGGGCCAGACGCAGCGGCTGAGGGTGGGAGGCAGCCGGGGCAGGAAGCAGGCGCCCAGAACCCCCCAATAGGGCATCCTTAGCGGATCGTGAGGGGCGGCGGGGATCCCGAGGCTTCTTGGGCGTTGGTCTCCTCTCCCTTGCTCCGGCCATGAGAACAACTGCTCCCACACAAGGCTTGCGTAAAGATGTTGACAGTTTTACCAGCTCTGGTGGCTCGGTATGAACTACCCCACCGCGCAGGCGGGTGGGGTTTCCTCACCCGCTTGACAGCAGAGCTTTTGTCTCTTCCTCTGCCCCAGTTGCTTCATCGTTCCCGTGTACCGGGTCTGTGAAGTAGAGCTGAAGCATCCAAGACTCACGAGGCTGGTTCCCAACCCCGGTTGCTGATTAGTGGCAACGTTGTAGAAAACCATCACCGTCCCCCTGTCCCGCGGTATCGCAAAACCACAAGCAGAACAGACATGGTAACGGTTACTTAGCTCTGCCCACTCCTTGTGAACAGCACCGCACTTTGGACAGCGCTGAGACGGCTTGAGGGTTTGTGTAGGAAGAAACAAGACCAGACCACCTTTCTGCTCGATTTTGTAGGTCAGCATTTGGTTCAGCGTACCAAACCCCACCGACAAAATAGACTTGTTTAGTCCGGCCTTATTTTT
>NZ_JANSJC010000024.1:0-42416 GCF_047462375.1 Synechococcus sp. H55.8
AAGCCGTAAGCCCTGAGACTGTCTTTGCCCAAGGTGCCTAGTTTCCGTCCCCTTGCGGGGAAAAGGTAGGGATCAACGTCGGCAACTTGAGGAGCAACGGGCCGGTGAGGTGGTTTCCGTCCCCTTGCGGGGAAAAGGTAGGGATCAACGTTCGGGGAAGGTGAGGTAGGATATAAACCCATCAAAGGATTCCGTTTCCGTCCCCTTGCGGGGAAAAGGTAGGGATCAACAAAGATCGCCTCAACCGGGCGGCTCAAACCCGGAGTTTCCGTCCCCTTGCGGGGAAAAGGTAGGGATCAACAATAGAGATCTGCCACAGCAGCGAAGCCCCGAACTACGCCTTCTATGTTTCCGTCCCCTTGCGGGGAAAAGGTAGGGATCAACCAGGTAACAATTCACTTGCCACCGGCAAGTGAATGGGGGTTTCCGTCCCCTTGCGGGGAAAAGGTAGGGATCAACATTGCCATCAAGGAGAAACTCTTGCTCCACCTGTGCAGTTTCCGTCCCCTTGCGGGGAAAAGGTAGGGATCAACGCAGCAACACCTCTTTCAGCGGGTGGCGGTGCCAAGTTTCCGTCCCCTTGCGGGGAAAAGGTAGGGATCAACCGGCTCACCCTATACACAGCCGATGGGCCTGTGTCCCGGTTTCCGTCCCCTTGCGGGGAAAAGGTAGGGATCAACACTGGACACCGATTTTGTTTCCACCAGTTGAACCGCTGTTTCCGTCCCCTTGCGGGGAAAAGGTAGGGATCAACGCCGGCAGCAACGACATTGTCTTGGAATCGCTCCAGGGTTTCCGTCCCCTTGCGGGGAAAAGGTAGGGATCAACAGGGTGTGGCTCTTACCGGTACCCGGCCCGCCGAGCAGCGTTTCCGTCCCCTTGCGGGGAAAAGGTAGGGATCAACCTACCACGGGGCTGTTTGAGGGGAAACCAGTTAAGCAGCTGCAGTTTCCGTCCCCTTGCGGGGAAAAGGTAGGGATCAACCTGGGAGCTTTTGAGGTTTTTCTCCCGCCCTCGGGAAGTTTCCGTCCCCTTGCGGGGAAAAGGTAGGGATCAACATCAATCAGTTGGTCGAATTCGGCGTCGCTGAGAGGTTTCCGTCCCCTTGCGGGGAAAAGGTAGGGATCAACAGCCTATCTGCCTTCTGAGCCGCCTGGACTCCAAGCCGTTTCCGTCCCCTTGCGGGGAAAAGGTAGGGATCAACCTAAGGCGAAAGTAGCTGACAAATGGGCCCTCACCACCCGTTTCCGTCCCCTTGCGGGGAAAAGGTAGGGATCAACCGGAGTCGGCGGGAGAGATCTTCAAGCACTTACCCGTGCGTTTCCGTCCCCTTGCGGGGAAAAGGTAGGGATCAACGAGCCCGAGCGGCTCCGCTTGCGGCCGAGGCGCCACCAGTCGGTTTCCGTCCCCTTGCGGGGAAAAGGTAGGGATCAACTCCAAGAAATCAGCCCGATTCCGTTGGTGCTGCGGGTGGTTTCCGTCCCCTTGCGGGGAAAAGGTAGGGATCAACGTGAAATCAGGCGGACATACGCAGCCGCCAAAAGGGTTTCCGTCCCCTTGCGGGGAAAAGGTAGGGATCAACGTCACCTGGCTATTCAAAGAGGCTCAGAAGGAAACGTTTCCGTCCCCTTGCGGGGAAAAGGTAGGGATCAACACTGTACTATCTAAACTGTTTGGTCGAAGTCGGTTTCGTCGTTTCCGTCCCCTTGCGGGGAAAAGGTAGGGATCAACGTCGGCGGTAAGCTTAAATCCGCGAGTCCGGCCTAAGGGTTTCCGTCCCCTTGCGGGGAAAAGGTAGGGATCAACCAGGGGAAAGAATGTCTTAAGGGCTTCGCTCCGGTGGCCGTTTCCGTCCCCTTGCGGGGAAAAGGTAGGGATCAACTCGATTTCGTCGTCTTCCTCGTAGCGGGAAAGAGTGATGGTTTCCGTCCCCTTGCGGGGAAAAGGTAGGGATCAACCTGCCAAGGCTGCCCGCAAGGCGGCGCGCAAAGCGGCGTTTCCGTCCCCTTGCGGGGAAAAGGTAGGGATCAACGCTGCGGGTGTTGTTTAGCCTGCAGGTCGGTTCCCGCGTTTCCGTCCCCTTGCGGGGAAAAGGTAGGGATCAACCTTGCTCATGCCCAGGCCCACGGGTTGTCGCCACTCGGCGTTTCCGTCCCCTTGCGGGGAAAAGGTAGGGATCAACTCCCAGCTTTGTGCCGGGGGAGGTGGTGCAGGTGGTGGGTTGTTTCCGTCCCCTTGCGGGGAAAAGGTAGGGATCAACTTTCGGTGACGACGCGGACCTGGTGGCCCAGCTGCGTTTCCGTCCCCTTGCGGGGAAAAGGTAGGGATCAACAGCGGCGGCCCACGTGCACTACGTCCTGGCCAAGGGGTTTCCGTCCCCTTGCGGGGAAAAGGTAGGGATCAACGACGTCGGCGATCTCCAGGCCGGTGGCCGGCGCCGTCGCCAGGTTTCCGTCCCCTTGCGGGGAAAAGGTAGGGATCAACGGGGTTGGCGAGGGCCATTCAGGGGAAAGAATACCTTAGTTTCCGTCCCCTTGCGGGGAAAAGGTAGGGATCAACGTCTTGACCAGGCCGGAAACGTACTTAAGTTCGGTACACGTTTCCGTCCCCTTGCGGGGAAAAGGTAGGGATCAACTCGATTATGTTTCTCTGCTGATGTCATGAACCCAGTGTTTCCGTCCCCTTGCGGGGAAAAGGTAGGGATCAACGTGGTGCTGGTAAATGGGCAGCAGGCGGACGGGGCGTTGTTTCCGTCCCCTTGCGGGGAAAAGGTAGGGATCAACGGAAGGGGATCGATATCGTTTGTGGGACGTAAACAGCGTTTCCGTCCCCTTGCGGGGAAAAGGTAGGGATCAACCCTACCCCCGGAAAAGCCTGAACTCATGCGGTTTTCAAGGTGCGTTTGCGAGGGAGTACGGAGACTTCCCGACACAGATATTAACATCGCTTTGGCAAATAAGCGCAAGTCGGAGAATTCGCTCTTTTAGGGGCATTATGCTACATTTTCGCGCCAATCCCGGCAAAAGCTATTAGATCCCTCTTAAAAACTGGCGCCGGCAAAGAAAAGCTAGCGATGGCTCGCCCCGACGGATTGCGCACAAAACTTTACAATTTTGGCCGAGCTGAGAACCTCAAAAAATGAGGTAGTCCGGCGGCTCGTAGGGGGGAGGCCCCCCGAAGACCTTGGTGCGTTGTTTGGCGCTGGCATCCAGAGGGTAGGCCCGCAGGCTATCTTCCTGGAGGTTGAGCAGAGGCAGCCACGACTTTTCCAGCTTCTCTTCCAGCTCGGCAGTGTCCAGGGGGCATTCAAAAACGGAGCGTTGCACTCGCTGGCAGCACTGCTCCAGGCACTTGGCCAACTGGTGTCGGCGCTTATCGTCCACCACGTCGTAGCAAACCAACCACAGCATCAGCGCAGCTCCATTGCTTCGTACTCCAGGTTGCCGCTCACCAGGCAACGGCCCAGCCAGCGGGCTTGCTCCAGCACAATTTGGCTCAGGGCTAGGCGACGCGACTGGGGAGGATAGAGCAACGGCTGGCGGAAGCGGCGCTCCAGCTCACCCAAAAACAGCTTTTTGGCCAGGGATCCCAGCCATACGCCTGTCCCATCCGGCGACGGCTCGAAATCTTCCGGGGTGAGCAGGCCAGCCTTGATGAGCTGGATTACGGCCCAATCCACTACCAAGGGCCGAAACTCTTCCATCAGATCCAGCACTAGGTTGGGGCGATAGGGCAAATTGGTGTGGAAAAAGCCCAGGTAGGGATCCAAGCCGGCCATGACGGCTGCCGGGAACACCCGTGCCAGCAGCACCCCGTAGCCCCAACTGAGGAGCGCGTTAATCGGGTCGAGGGGCGGCTGGCGGTTGCGGCCTCTGAAGTTCCACTCGGGCGAGAAGCAGTGCTGGAGAGCTTGGTAATAGATGCGGGCACAATGGCCCTCCAGACCCATCAGGGCTTCCCGCTCTGGGTAAGTGGCGGCGCGATCCAACTATCGTTTCCACGCCGCGATCCAGCAGTTGGGCCAGAGCGGCGGCGGTCAACTGGATCCCGGGCAGTACCACCACTAGCTCTAGTTCGGCCAGGCGGCAAAGCTGCTCTTGGCCGCGGCGCCGAATGAGCAAGCTTTGGTTCTGGCAGTGAACCACGGTACCCGGCTCGGTTAAATAGAGGGTGGTCATGGGCAGGCGGGTTTGGCGAGGGCCAACTCGGGCCGGTAAAACCCCAGCTCTGCCTGCGCTTCTTGGGCCATCTGTTCCCGGTAGGCCAGAGGGGCAATCACTTCGCCGTTGGGCCGCCAATCCCGCAGGCGCATGGTGAAGTTGGTGTCTCCCACCCGCACATAGGCGCGGAAGTAGCGGTCGCTGGCCGGCCTCTGCCGAAGAATGTGCAGGATCTTTTCCCGTTCCCCCGCATCGGCTACCTCCCGCCGTACCAAAGCCGGGATCCGCTCGTAGTCAATGGGTTGGAAGGTGGGGTGGCGCACCGTGTTGTCCACGTAGCGGCGGGCAAACTCCGGCGCAAAGCGCAAAATCAAGAGCGCCTTGGGCAGATAGAAATCAGATCCCCAGGCCTCTTCCCAGGCCGCTTGCACCGCTTCGGGGGTGGGCAGGTTCCCCTGCTTCTGGCGGGCCACTAGCTCTGCCGGCACCGCAGGGTCAGACCAGGGCACCACCGTCAGGCGAGGCGAGCAAATGCGATCCAGGCGAAAGTTGTGCCAGCCCAGGGATCCGGCAGCCTGCGGGAGCTGACCAAAGGCCGCCAAATACTTGGCGCGGCGGGCATAAAACAGGCAAACCGGGTAGGTGAAAACCCTTTGGATCCCGTGCTGGCGGGTTTCGTAATCAAAGCGGATCAGCCCTGCCGCCGGTTTTGTCCAGAAGGCCTCTAGCTGGTTTTGGTATTCGTCCACCCGCTCCTGCTGTTCGTCGGAGAGGATGTATTCAAACCAGACAAACAGCCGCCGCTGCCGGTGTTGATGACCTCTCCAGATATCGTCCAGCAACACCTGCACGTCGGGATGCACAAAGGCCACGTCGCTGAGGACGTGGTAGATCTGCTCAAGCTGGCCGCCCGACAACGTCAAGGCCGAGGCAGCCGTCGGCAAGGAGGGGCGATCCCCGGCGGCGCGGCAGCGAAAGTTATCTCTTCGCTTGGAGTTGGCCTCGATTGGCTGCAGCCAGCCCCGGGCGGCCAGGTAGTCCAGCTCTTTGCGCAGGGTGCGGTGGGTCTTGAAAAAGGGCCGGCTAGCCAGCAGCGTCTCCAGATGGGGAACTTCAGCTTTCAAGGCGGCCACCAGGTCGGGATCCTTTAGCCAAAAGCTCAGGGGCTTCTGGCAAATGCAGCCGGGATCTGGGCAGGCGATCCCGTGGGGCAAATCCTGCTTGGGGTGGTGGGGCGAGAAGAGACGATCCCGAAGGTGGGTGTAGCCAAAGGTCTGCGGCAGATCCGGCCAGCGGTTTTCGCCATAGAGGCACTGGAGCAGCACCCACAGACGCACCGCCCGCTCCAGGCGCTCTGGCAACTGTCCGCCCGCCAGCCAGCGCAATACTTCTGCCGTCAAAGGCAACTCCCCTCCGTTCATCTCCCCCCTCCAGGGCAAGGCACAGACCAAGGTCGGATCCCTTCGCCCCTACTCTGCCAACAATTGGAAGCTCCCGATTCCAATCTTTTCCATACTGGAGCCAGTCTGTTGTCGTTCCGTCCCCATTGCTATGGCTGCTGTAGCACTGCAGTTGCGGTCTGGCTATCTGGCCCATTGGCCGCAGAAACCCCATCTTGGCGGGCTATCGTTTCAGGTCATTGAAATCGAGCTGACCCGACCGGATCGGCTGGTTTTCCCGGAAGATCTGGCTCAACTGCGCCTGCCTGGGGGGATCGACCCCCGCTTGGGAGTGGTACTGAGCGGGCGCGCCCCCATTTGGCTCTACGGCTGGTTGGTGCACGAGTGCCATTTCACCCGCTGGGTGGCCTGCTACGACCCGCGCCTGGGGGCAGTGGTGGTCTCCAGCCACAGCCCAGACGTGCAGGTGGGCGAGATCATCCCCTGGGTGCAGGGCAGGCCAGGCTCAGAATTGGCGGCGGCAGTGATGGTGGTGGGCCCTCCGGATAGCGGTAAAAGCCGCCTGGCCCGCGCTCTTTTCGAGGCCCTGCTGCCCCAGGATCCCAACGTTTATCTACAGCGGGCCCACTGGGATGGGGAAGGAAATTGGACGTTGGATCTGCCGCCGGAAGAAGCCAAAATCCTCAAGCACCGCTACCGGGGACGTTTGACCCCTGAATTTTTCAGCTTCCACGCCCAGGCCATCCTCGCCCTGCGCCAACAAAAAAGCTTGGTGATCGTGGATGTGGGCGGCAAGGTGGATCCCCACAAGCAGCCGATCCTGGAAGCCTGCTCCCATTACCTCTTGGTCAGCCGGGATCCGGCGGCCATTCCCCTCTGGCATGAGTTTTGTCGGGATCGGGGCAACCTGCGGTGTGTGGCCGTCCTGCACACGGGCCCCTGCCAGGAAGATCTGCCCAGGGATCCCAACCAACTGGAGCTGTGCTGGGATCCCGGCTCTCCACTTCCTGCTGAGCTGCTGCAGGCCGTGCGCAGCTTGGTCGGCTCAGCAGGATAAGGGCAGGAGTTCCAGCTGGGGTTTGCAGCTCTTAGTTAGCCGCTTCAGGGTTGGCCTCACGACCGTAGAGGTAGCTGAGGACAGAGTTGCGCAGGCGATAGTACTGTGGATCCTCCAAAATTCGCTCGCGGTCGCGAGGACGCGGGAAGGGAATAGAGATGATTTGCCCGATGGTGGCCGCAGGGCCATTGGTCATCAAGACCAAACGGTCGGCCAAAAACAGTGCCTCGTCAATGTCATGGGTAATCATCAAAACTGTACAGCGATGTTCCTCCCAAATGCGCAACAGCTCCTCCTGAAGTTCTTCTTTGGTGATGGCATCCAAAGCCCCAAAGGGTTCATCCAAAATCAGCACTGCTGGGCGGATTGCCAAGGCACGGGCAATGGCCACCCGCTGTTTCATCCCTCCGGAAATTTGCGGGGGATATTTCTGGGCTGCTTCCCCCAGCCCCACCAGATTCAGGTGTTCTTCTACAATTTGATGCTTTTCTGACTGGCTCTTTTGGGGAAACACCGCCTGAACAGCCAAGTAAACATTTTCATAAACTGTGAGCCAGGGCAACAAGGCATACCCTTGAAACACCACCATGCGATCTGGCCCAGGAGCTGTAATCGGCTGGCCTTTGAGCTTTACCGAGCCGCCGGTGGGCTGGGTAAAGCCAGAAACCATATTCAGCAGGGTGGTTTTGCCACAGCCAGAATGCCCAACGATGCAAACAAATTCTCCTTCACAGACGCTGAGGTTGATATCGCGCAATACGGGATACTCCCCCTTAGGAGTTGGGTAAGTCTTGCTGACATTCTCAAGGGTTAAGTAGGGCTCTGCGGCTGTGGCTACTGGGGTAGAGGTTGTCAAGAGGGCAGTCATCGTGGGGTGCTCCAATTCATCGTTTTCTCACAACTGGGAACGTGCTTTTGCCAAGGAGATCTCTAGAGCAACACGGGACGACGATCCCAAGCAACCTCGGCCACGTAAATGTCGTGCTTAATTGCCAGACTGTTGAGGTAAGCCAAGGGATCCTCACCATTAAAAGGGATCCCGTCGAACAATTGAATGGGCTGGCGTTGGTAAGACACATCCAGCCCCAGCTCGCGGGCCGCCGTACTGAAGACTCCCACCTGACACACCCGCTCCACGATCTCTACCCAGTTGCGCGGGAAGGGCAGATCCCCCCAGCGGGCCATTTGCGTCATCATCCACAGATGCTCGGTGCGGCTGGGACGGTTGCCGGCGCCCAGAAAGAAGCGGTGGTGGGCATATTCCCGCATTGGCATGTCTAGGTCACAGAGCAGGCGCTGGGGATCCCCCAGGTGAATGTAGGAAGGATCAGTGCTCAGGTAGGCGCGGCGGCTGAGCAGCTCGCGAATCTCGTCGTGGTGGGCCGGATCTTCACAGTAGCGACAGGCTTCCAGCAACGCTTTCACCAGGGCAATGTGGGTGTTGGGATAGGCCCTGGCCCACTCTTCGCGCACCCCCAACACTTTGCCGGGGTGGCCCAGCCAAATCTCCAAATCTGTAGCCACCGTAAAGCCGCTGCCCTCCAGAGCGGCCCGCAAGTTCCAAGGCTCTCCTACACAGTAGCCGTCGATGTTGCCGGCTGTTAGGTTGGCCACCATCTGGGCCGGGGGCAGGGTTTTCAGCACAACATCGTGATCCGGGTGGATCCCGCCGGCTGCCAGCCAATAGCGCAGCAGCAAGTTGTGCATGGAGCTGGGATGCACCACCCCAAAGGTCAGCCGACGGCTGGGGCTATCTAAGATGTAAGCCCTCAACTGGCTCAGCGTGTGGATCCCTTGCTCGTAGAAGCGCCTGTGCAGGGTAATGGCATTGCCGTTGCGGGTCAAGGTAAGGGCAGTCACCACCGGCTGAGGCGGATTGTCCCCGCCGCCCAGAGACATCCACACCGGCATGCCGGCGGGCATTTGGGCCGCATCCAAGTAACCTCCCTGGATGCCGTCTTGGATCCCTCGCCAACTGGTTTCCCGCACCAGATTGACTTCTTCCAGGCCGTGTTTGGCAAAAAACCCCTTTTCTTTGGCCACCGCCAGCGGGGCGCAGGCGGTCAGGGGCACAAAGCCAATCTCCAAGTTGATCTTTTCCAAACCGTGCCTGGCCACCACGGTGCTGCGGCGGGCCCGCCACTGCTTGATCCGTTTTTGCTGGTTCAAAAAGTAGATGATCTCGCTGCGATAGCTGTAGTAGCTGGGGTGATTGACCACCTCCAACCGGCGGCGGGGGCGGGGAATATCGATGGTTAAAATATTGCCAATTCGGGATCCCGGCCCGTTGGTCAGCATCACCACCCGATCCGAGAGCAGGACGGCTTCATCCACATCGTGGGTAACCATAAGGGTAGTCACGTGATGTTCTTCGCAGATGCGCATCAACTGCTCCTGCAGATTCCCCCGTGTAAGGGCATCCAAAGCGCCAAAGGGCTCGTCCAACAACAACACCTTGGGCCTTACCGCCAAAGCGCGAGCGATGGCTACCCGCTGCTTCATGCCCCCTGAGAGTTGCGCTGGGAACTTATCCGCCGCCTGCCGCAAACCAACCAGATCGATATGTTCTTCGACAATCTGCTGACGCTCTGCTGGGGAGTAGTTTTTCAGCACAGCGTCTACGGCCAGGGCAATGTTTTGCCGAACCGTTAGCCAAGGCAAAAGGGAGTAATTCTGAAACACCACCATGCGATCGGGGCCGGGAACGGTGATGGTGTGTCCATCCAAAGCCACGATCCCTCCGGTAGGTAAAGACAACCCCGCCACCATGTTCAACAGGGTGGACTTGCCGCAGCCGGAGTGGCCGATTAAGGAGACAAACTCCCCGCGGTGAATTTGGAGATCGATCCCTTGGAGAGCAAGATATTCTTGGCCCCCAGGCAGACCAAACGCTTTTTCCACTTGCTCTACACTGACCAGTACAGACACAGAAGACCTCCCCACCTGTAGATACTCTCAATTTGCTCGGCAACTCGGATCCCAGACCTCAATTCTACTCTTTTTGAAGAGCGGATTGGAGCAAACACTCAAAGACAATGGAAGAGGGATCCCAACTCAATTGGATGGACATGCAGTGAAAAGATCTGCAAACGGGGCTAGCGATTGGCTATTTTGTTTTGCAGGGCAGCCACCAGCCGATCCAAAAGCAAGCCCACCGCCCCAATGTAGATGACAGCAACGATGATCTCAGTTACATAATTCTGCTGGTAGGCATCCCAGATAAAAAAGCCGATCCCTGGCACGCCAGACATGACAATTTCTGCAGCAATAATCGCCAGCCAGGAGAGGCCGATGCCAACCCGCAAACCTGTGAACATGTAGGGCAAAGCAGAGGGCAACAGCACCTTAAAAAAGAAGTCTATCTTGGAAAGCCTCAGCACTCTAGAAACGTTGATGTAGTCTTCCGGGATCTGCCTCACCCCCACCGCTGTGTTGATCAAAATGGGCCAGATCGAGGTGATGAAAATAACAAACAGGGCAGCCGGCTCATTGCGCTGCAAAGCCGCCAAGGAGATGGGCACCCAGGCCAAGGGAGCCACCATGCGCAAAAATTGGAAGAGGGGATCCAAAGCGCGGTTGATCCACACGCTGCTGCCCACCAAGATCCCCAGGGCAATGCCCGCCAAGGCGGCGCTGCAGTAGCCGATGGCAACCCTTTGCAGGCTGGCCAAAGTTTGCCACAGCAGCCCTTGGTCGAGGTCGCTGTTGCGATACAGAGGATGCAGGATTAGATAACGGCTGCGCTCATCCATCCAAATATCCCATGGCCCCGGCAGCCGGATCAGGTTGGCGCTGGACAAAAGTTGCCAGATCAACAAAAATCCCGCAATGCCAACCACGGGAGGGAGGATCTGATCCCGATACTTGGCAAAGTCAAACTTGGCCGTCGAAGACTTTGCCGGAGAAGAAAGTGTCGTCGTCATGGCTCCTAGAGAGGATAGGGTTTTACACAGTTCTCCGTTGCTGCGCCCCCAGAACATCTCGACCGAGGGGTTCTACAGAGTGCTGGCAACAGAGCACGAACTTGGATCAGACTTGCCTTTTCCTTGGACGGGCAAACACAAGGACTGCAAGCTCGACAAAACTCTCACAACAATCAGTAAAATCAGTGCCCCCATCGCTATCGAGAGGATGAGCTTGTCCCATTGGGGCTGAGCCGGTCTCTCGAAGCAGGGATCCCTGGAGTATTCCCGCGGAACGTGAAGTAGAGCTAACATAGCCGATCCTCAACATAGAATTCAAAGCTTTTCAAAAAGCGCAAGGCTGACAGTTTCTATCAACTCGATGTGAGCAGAAAGCTCGGCTCAGCTTTTTCTCACTCGATGGGATCCTGTAAATAGGGAGGATCCCTGTCTTGCGAGAAACACGTCTGTGGTGGCTGGAGTCAATACTAGGCCCTCTTGATTTTCAGGCTGTTCAAGTAGGCCTGGGGATCTTGAGGGTCAAACACCACCCCATCGAAGAAACGCTCCGTTCCTCGCGAAGTGTTGCTGGGAATGTTCTTCACCCCCAAAGCCTGGGCGGCCTCGCGCCAGAGATCTTCGCGGTTGACCTCATCCACCAGACGGCGGGCAGTATCCAGATCCTTGAGGAAGCGAGCGTGGAAGCCCCAACGCAGCGATTCCGTCAAGAACCACAGGTCATGGCTCTTGTAGGGATAGGAGACGCTGCCCCGCCCATCTTCCCAGTACAGAGGCCCGGCGCTGAAATCTTGAACAGCCGGCTTGCCGTCTCCCAATTCGTACTTGCCCTGAAAAGGAGGCGTGAGAACCTCGACCGGCACATTTAGATAAGCACGCCCCGAAAGGATGCGCACCAGCTCTTCACGGTTGGCCGGATCGTCGCACCATTGCTGCGCTTCCATGACCGCCATCAAAGTGGCCTGCGTGGCCTTGGGGTTTTTCTCCACCCAGTCGGCGCGAATGGCCAAGTATTCTTCAGGGTGAAAAGGCCAAATCTGCTGGGTGAGGGCCGCCATGAAGCCGATTTTATCGGCCACAATCCGGTAGGGCCAGGGATCCCCGGTGCTAAAAGCATCCATGGTGCCATTGCGCATCCCCTGCACCGTCTCGGCAGAGGGTACCGCCAACAGGTCGATGTCTTGATCCGGATCTATCCCCCCAGCAGCCAGCCAGTAGCGGATCCAAAAATCTTGATTGACGTTGGGGAAGGTATGGGCGGCCTTGAATTTGCGTCCGTTGCTGGCGCTGAAATTTTTGATGTAGTCTGCGGCTCCGGAAACATCCAGCCCCAAGCCCTTGCCCGCATGCATTCCGGCAATGGCAATCCCGTTGCCTTGGGTGATCAACTGGCACAGAACCGCCATGCGCACCGGCTGGTTGTTGGTGATGGCGCCGATGTGGATCATATGGGGCATCGGCATCTGCCACTGGCCGCCGTCAATGCCCCCACCCGCCGAGCCGATCACCACGTTGTCGCGGGCTGCCGGCCAACTGGCCTGCTTCAACACCTCTACGCCGGTCATGCCGTGCTTGGCGAAAAAGCCCTTCTCCTTGGCGATGATCAGAGGGGCAGATTCCACAATCGGAATAAAACCCAGCCTGAGGTTGGGGGTTTCCGGGCCGCTGGCTTGAGCAACCCAGTAGCCCGTACTGGCCCGTGCTAGGCTGCCACTCACAAGCCCACCCACTGTGGCTGCACCCGCGGACAATAAAAAGCTGCGACGTGATGTCATGATCACCTCATCTTTGACAGAATATGTGAGCGCCAAGAAAAACCTTTCCAGTTCAAGCCGCTAGACCGACGGATTCCCCTCGTAAAGAAATCCTTAAATCTCAGCTTGGTTGATATCCTAAAAGCAGACAGGCATAGAAACAATACAATTATTCTTTTGGTATCTATAGGTTTTTCCCTATCTTTTGGCGATTCTCGAAGGAGTTGCTCTCCGGTGGCAGAGGGCTTTAAGCAAAACGGCTCAACGGATGGGGGATCCCTGCCCCATGCCGGCTATCACTGGGACGGTTGTGCCGAGCCGTTTTTTGAAGGTTGGTACAGCCGTGTCACCTTGCCCGGGGATCCGCCCCTTAGCTTTGCCTTCATGTACGCCATCGATCCCAGGCGAGGAGGCATGGCGCAGGTGTTGGGGCCGGACGAGGAGCTGCAGTGGCGCACCTTCCCCAACCCGCAGCGCTTCTGGGCCAGTTGGCGGCATCTGGCCTTGGGGCACTCCGGCGGGCCAGGCGAGAGCTGGCGAGGGCTGCAGGAGCCCCTCACCTTTTTCCAGCGCACCGCCAGCGGCTACCAATACAGCGCCCACCTCAACCAAGGGATCCTGCCAGATCCCACCCGGGCCGAGCCGGTTCGCTGGCTCTATCGCATCCAACCCTGCTGCGCCTATGGGATCCCGCCGCGGGCCACCATGGGAGCCTGGTCTTATCTGCCCATCTTTGAGCCGGGCTGGCAGATCCTGATGAGCCACGGCCTGGCCAGCGGCTGGGTGGAGTGGCGGGGCAGGCGCTACGCATTCGAGCAGGCCCCCGCCTACGCCGAAAAAAACTGGGGGCAGAGCTTCCCTCGTCGCTGGTTTTGGATCCAGTGCAACGCCTTTCCCGACCATCCCGGCCTCAGCCTCACCTGCGCCGGAGCCGAGCGACAGGTGCTCACCCGCCCCGAAGAAGTCGCCTTAATCAGCTTGCATGGGTGGGGATCCCAGCCTTTTTTGGAATGGCGGCCCGGCCAAGCGCGGCTAAGCTGGCAGGTAGATCCCTGGGGATCCTGGCAGGTGCGCGGTGAGGGATCCCACTGGTGCATCCAAGTAGAAGGTCATACACGGCAGCCTGGGCAAACCGTCTTCACCCCTGGCCCGCAAGGGATGCGGCGCAACTGCCGCGACACCTTGGCCGGGCATCTACAAACCCGCCTGTGGCGGCGCAACGGCCAAGTCTGGATCCAGGTGCTCACGGCCAGCAGCTCCCAAGCCGGCCTCGAGGTGGGGGGAGAAGTTCTGCGCTCCTGGCCAGGGCATTGTTGAACCTTGGCGGATATCTACACCCCCCTTGGACTTTCCCAAAAACGCTCTTGTGCTAGAATACCTAAGCCACACTGATAGGCGTCCATCTCTGAAGAGGAGAGACAGGTCTTCAACCGTGGCTGTTTTGCTTTTCCTGTAGGTAGATAGCTTGCGCCTGTAGCTCAGTGGACTAGAGCACGTGGCTACGGACCACGGTGTCGGGAGTTCAAATCTCTCCAGGCGCGTCACGATCCCAGATGATTTTTCGTCTGGGGTATTTACCCTACCTTAGTTGGCCTGAATCCTGTGTTAGGATTAGGCCTATCAAGTCCGCCTTGATGCAGGCGTAGGGAGCCCGAGGATCATGTTTGAACGCTTTACAGAAAAAGCCATCAAGGTGATCATGCTGGCCCAGGAGGAGGCCAGACGGTTAGGTCACAATTTCGTTGGCACCGAGCAAATCTTGTTGGGGTTAATCGGCGAGGGCACTGGGGTCGCCGCCAAAGTTCTCAAGTCCATGGGAGTGAACTTGAAGGACGCCCGCATTGAAGTCGAGAAAATTATTGGCCGGGGATCCGGCTTTGTGGCTGTCGAGATCCCTTTCACTCCCCGCGCCAAGCGAGTGCTGGAGCTCTCCTTAGAGGAAGCTCGCCAGCTCGGCCACAACTACATCGGCACTGAGCACCTGCTCCTGGGCCTGATCCGCGAAGGGGAAGGGGTAGCCGCCCGCGTTCTGGAAAACCTGGGGGTGGATCTGTCCAAGGTGCGCACCCAGGTGATCCGCATGTTGGGCGAGACCGCCGAAGTGACGGCAGGGGGTGGGTCTTCCAGCCGCACCAAAACGCCAACCCTGGACGAATTCGGCTCCAACCTCACCCAATTGGCCCAAGAGGGCAAGCTGGATCCGGTGGTGGGTCGGACGCGGGAAATCGAGCGGGTGATCCAGATCTTGGGCCGCCGCACCAAGAACAACCCCGTCCTCATCGGCGAGCCGGGCGTCGGCAAGACCGCCATTGCCGAAGGTCTGGCCCAGCGCATTGTGCAGGGGGATGTGCCCGATATCTTGGCCGACAAGCGAGTGATCAGCTTGGATATCGGCCTGTTGGTGGCCGGCACCAAGTACCGCGGCGAGTTTGAGGAGCGCCTCAAGAAAATCATGGATGAGATCCGCAACGCCGGCAACATCATCCTAGTCATCGACGAGGTGCATACCCTCATCGGGGCCGGGGCTGCCGAAGGGGCCATCGATGCTGCCAACATTCTCAAGCCCGCCCTGGCCCGCGGCGAACTGCAGTGCATCGGCGCCACCACGCTGGATGAGTATCGCAAGCACATCGAGCGAGATGCCGCTCTGGAGCGTCGCTTCCAGCCGATTATGGTGGGCGAGCCGAGCGTTTCAGAGACGATCGAGATCCTGTTTGGTCTGCGGGAGCGCTACGAGCAACACCACAAGCTGAAGATCTCCGATGCGGCTTTGGATGCGGCGGCCAAGCTGGCCGACCAGTACATCTCCGACCGCTTCCTGCCGGACAAGGCCATCGACCTCATCGACGAGGCGGCTTCACGGGTGCGCCTGATCAACTCGCAACTGCCGCCGGCGGCGCGGGAGCTGGATCAGGAGCTGCGGCGGGTGCTCAAGGAGAAGGATGCCGCGGTGCGGGCCCAAGACTTCGACAGGGCCGGTGAGCTGCGGGATCGGGAGATGGAGATCAAGCAGCAGATCCGCGCCATTGCTGCTGCCAAGAAGGCTGAGGAAAGCAGCCGCGAGGAGATGCCGGAGGTCACCGAAGAGGACATCGCCCAGGTGGTGAGCGCCTGGACAGGGGTGCCGGTGGCCAAGCTGACCGAGAGCGAGTCGGAGAAGCTGCTGCACATGGAGGAAACCCTGCACCAGCGCATCATCGGCCAAGATGAGGCGGTGCGGGCCATTTCCCGTGCCATTCGTCGCGCTCGCGTGGGGCTGAAAAACCCCAACCGCCCCATCGCCAGCTTCATCTTCTCCGGCCCGACGGGGGTGGGCAAAACCGAGCTGACCAAGGCCCTGGCGGCCTACTTCTTCGGCTCCGAGTCGGCCATGATCCGCCTCGACATGTCGGAGTACATGGAGCGGCACACGGTCAGCAAGCTGATCGGATCCCCGCCCGGATATGTCGGCTACAACGAGGGGGGCCAGCTCACGGAAGCGGTGCGGCGCCGTCCCTACACGGTGGTGCTCTTCGACGAGATCGAGAAGGCCCACCCGGATGTGTTCAACCTGCTGCTGCAGATTCTGGAAGATGGCCGCCTGACCGACGCCAAGGGCCGCACGGTGGACTTCAAGAACACCCTGATCGTGATGACCTCTAACATCGGCTCGAAGGTGATCGAGAAGGGCGGCGGCAGCCTCGGCTTCGAGTTCAACACCAACGACGAAGATGCAAACTACAACCGCATCCGCAACCTGGTAAACGAAGAGCTGAAGCAGTACTTCCGGCCTGAGTTCCTCAATCGGGTGGACGAGATCATTGTCTTCCGGCAACTGACCAAGGACGAGGTGAAGCAGATTGCCGACATCCTGCTCAAGGAAGTGTTCGACCGCATGACGGAGAAGAAAATCCGCCTCACGGTCAGCGATCGCTTCAAAGACTTGGTGGTGGAGGAGGGCTACAACCCCAGCTATGGGGCGCGTCCGCTGCGCCGTGCTATTCAGCGCCTGTTGGAAGACATCTTGGCGGAAGAGATCTTGACCGGCCACGTCAAAGAGGGCTCGGAAGTCCTCATCGATGTGGACGAGGAGCGCAAGCCCAAGGTGCTGGTCACGCAGCCGGAGCGGGTTCTCTTGCCGCAGGGAGCGGAGTAAAGCTGCGGCGGGGCATCTGTGTCTCCCCTTCAGGTTCTGGTTGCTAGGAAGACAAGGGATCCGCTGCTGTTCTCGGATCCCTTGCTCTTATCCTTCGTCTGTGTTGCTGTTCTAGGCAGTTGTCTTTAGAGTCAAGGGATTGGCCGTAGGAGAACTTTGGCATGGTGCAATCGACCTACTACTACTATGGCGGCGCTCCGGTTCGGACTCCGCCTCCCGATTTGGCCTCGCTGCTGTTGCAGGAGCGCATTGTCTACCTGGGCCTGCCCCTAGCAGAGGAGTCGAATGCCAACGTCACCAAGCTGATTGTGGAACAACTGCTGTATTTGCAGTACGAGGATCGGGAAAAGCCGATCAAGATGTACATCAACTCGACGGGCACCTACAGCTACGACACGGCAGCGTTTGCCATTTTGGATACGATGAACTACATCAAGCCGCCGGTGCATACCATCTGCATTGGCAATGCCATCGGTATGGCAGCCATGTTGTTGGCGGCGGGCGCCAAAGGGTTCCGGGCCAGCTTGCCCAATGCCACGATCGTGCTGCATCAGCCCTACGGTGGCACTCGCGGACAGGCCAGCGATATTGAAATTCGCACCCGCGAGATCTTGACCCTGCGCAACATGATGCTGGAGGAATTGTCTCGCAGCACGGGCCAGCCTCTGGAGCGCATCAAGAAGGACACGGAGCGGCTGTTTTTCATGACTCCGGAAGAGGCCAAAGCCTACGGCCTCATCGACCAGGTGTTGACCAGCTCCAAAGTCTTGCCGAAGTTGGCAACAGCCAAAAATTAAAACAGAGGGCTCCGTCGATGGTTCAAGTCCCTGCACAGCCTTTAACGGCGGAGGGGTACCTACGCCTCACGAACTGGCCTTATGAAAAACGCGATTATCAAGACAAGCGCAAAGACTGTGCTGCCGGTGGGATCCCGGAATACTGGATTGGGGATCCCGCTAAGCAGTCGGTTTCCGTGTTGCGCTGGGTTGGTGGGGAATACGAAGACGAGGTTAAAACCGGCCCTGAACGCATTGTTGCCTCGGTTTTGCCCCAGCTAGATTTGAGCGTGGAAGAAATCTTGCAAGCGCGTCGTTCTGTGTAGTGTTCCGTGCTGCATACTTTGCCAGGAGAAACTTATGCCGATTGGAGTGCCCCGCGTTCCCTACCGTCTGCCCGGTGAGCCCTACAGCCAGTGGATCAGCCTCGACGACCGCCTCTACCAAGAGCGGATCTTGTTTATTGGCGAGCCCATCGATGACAATTTGGCCAATACTATCGTGGGGGTGATGCTCTACCTCAACTCCCAAGATCCCCAAAAGGATATTGTGATGTACATCAACTCTCCGGGCGGCTCTGTGACGGCGGGCATGGCCATCTACGACACCATGAACCACATCAAGCCGGACATCGTAACCGTTTGCGTGGGCCAGGCAGCCTCGATGGCGGCCTTTTTGCTGGCTGCCGGCACCAAGGGAAAACGCTTTGCCCTGCCCCACTCCCGCATCATGCTGCACCAGCCTTCTCTGGGCACGATCCAAGGCCAGGCCAGCGATATCGAAATTCGCGCCCGCGAAACTCTGCGGGTCAAACGGCGCATGAATGAGATCTTGGCGCAAACCACCGGCCAACCGCTGGAGAAAATCGAGCGGGATGTGGAGCGAGACTTTTACCTCTCGGCCACGGAAGCCCAGGCTTATGGAATTGTCGACCGGGTGATCCAAGAGCGCTCGGAAGCCATGGCCAGCTAAGGGGGATTTTGGCTCGCCGCAAAAAGAAGACCTGGGCAAGATTCCGAATCAAGCGGAGTGAACCGGGAGATTGGCATCCAGTGAACCGAAAGCATTGGGTCAGAAGGAGCAGTGGATGGGCCGGTCTGCTGGTGTTCCTGCTGTATCCCCCCTATCCAGCTTTGGCTTTGCCCCCGGCTTCTGAGCTCCCTGAGGAGGTGCTGCGGGCTCAGCCAGATTTGCAGGCTCGCTCTCCGGTCGATAATCAGCCCCTCACCGCCGGCGAAGCTCTGCAACTCCAAGCAGCGCTGGGGGCCCGGCCCGAAACCGGATCTGTTTCTCCAGAGGTGGAGCGGCTGATCTTTTTGCTCAGGCTGCGCAAAGGGTTGCGCGACCTGTTTCCTTTTTTGTTCCCATAGCCTTTGATCTGGCCTTCACCCCCTGTTCCCCTCTCCCCAAGGGCGAGGAGGGATCCCTTTCTGGTAGCGGTAGGGGCCGGCGCGGGATCCCCAGGTTTGCTGACCGGTGGTGGCGTCAAAGCCGCGATCCCAGGTGATGAATTCCTGGGCTGTGAGGTCAAACTCGATGTGGATGTAGGTGCTGTCACCGGGGTTGAGACGGCAGCCGCCGCCCGGCAGCATCTGGCCATGAAAGCAGTTGGGACGTTTTTCCACCAAAATGCGGCAGCCGGGCAAATGCTCCAGGTCTGCCAGAGAAAGCTGCGCCAAGCGCTGCGGATCCTGAGAGGCGCCTGCCCAAGCCGCTTGATCCCGCAACTTGTAGTTCTCGATCCGCAAGGGATCCGCCAACAACTGCAGCACTCGGCTGCGGTAAAACCGGCCCGGCGTGTGCTCGTTAAATTGCTCGGTAAAAAAGCCGATCCCCTCTGAAAACAAGCGGGGTAGGCGCACGTACCAGAGGCTGACCGGCACAAACCACACCGGTTCTGCCATGGCTTGGGCGCGGTTGCTGTAGTAGCCTTCTAGCCAATCGGCCAAGGTCTGCAAGTCGGAATCGGCAGTTGCCGCAGCAGAAGCTGTCATGGGCAGGAAAGAGGGTTGCCTGTCTTCAGGGATTTCTCGATTGTACGGCTATGCCAAGGGGGGGTGGGGGCCGAGCAGTAGGGGCCGCCTCGATCTTGTCTGGAGAGGTCAAGATTGGCTTGGCTGGTCATAGCTGTTGTCGCTGCCGCTGTTGCCGCTCCAGGGCCTCGAACAGGGCTTGAAAATTGGCCTCTCCAAAGCCCGTGGCCCGGCCTAGCCGTTGAATGACTTCAAAGAAAAAGGTGGGCCGGCCAAATAGAGGTTGGGTAAATGTTTGCAGCAGAAGGGGACGATCCTGGCCATCAGAGGCGGGCAGGGTGGCATCCAGAAGGATCTGCTGCTCCACCAGGTCTTGCCAGGAGATGGCCTGTCCAAGGGCGGAACGGAGCGCCAACCCCAACTCCCTTTCCAGGCTGGTGTAGTACTGCGGCGGCACCTGCAAAAAGTCCACTCCCCCCTGCCGCAACCGCCGCAGGCTGGCAACGATATCCGGGCTGTGCAGCGCCGCGTGCTGAATGCCCGGGCCACCATGGGCATCCAAAAACTCCTGAATCTGAGAAGCGGCGCAGGTGGGTTCGTTGATGGCCCATTGGATCCCGGCTTCTGGATCCCCTACCACCACGCTTTCCAGGCCAGAGGTGTCGGTGTGGATGCTGTAACGGTACAGATGCCGCCAGCCCAGCACCTGGCCATACCAGTCGGCTGCCGCCTGCAGGGATCCCTGCTCCACGTTCAACACCACGTGATCCCAATGGGAGAACAGGCCTGCTTCCGCAGGGGTGACGTTGGAGGGGCCGGGGACGAGAGAATGCCGGATCCCGTAGGGGGTGTGGAGGCAGAGCGCCGCTGCTGCCGGGATCCATTCCACTGGGGCGCCTCGCCCCCGCAACAGCTCCGCCAAGGCCGGTAGCTCCTGCTCCCCCACCGCCAAAGCCACATCCACCACCCCCGGCGAATGCTGCTGCAAATGGCGATCCACCTCGTCCCCCGCCCGTGCCGGCTGAGACAGGCGCACGCGCAGGGATCCCTGCCGCAGATCCAGGGTGTTGCCGGCCTCGCTTTCCAGTCGGAAGCCCCAAACCCGACAAAAGTGTTCCCGCCAACGGGGCAGATCCCAAAGGTAGAAGTGCAGGTGATGGATCCCTTGGACAATTCGAATGGACTGGTTCATAGAAAGCGCACGGCTAACGCGAACGCCAGGTGTTCTGGTGTTTTCCCGGCAACAGGTAACCGGGGCCGCCCTAACCCAGCATAGGCTGGCCCTTTGGCGAGGGAAAAGGTCAAAACCCTTTCCAGCAAACCCTTAAGACAACATTAAAAACACGCTTAAAAATGCGCCCACAAAAACATCTTCGCAGGGCAAAGGACTAAAATTGAAGTGGGCGAGGTGTATGGCCAACATCCAAAAAAAGAAACAGCAGAGTTGCTAAAAGCTCTCCCTCAAGTCAGTCACCAGGCCCTCTCTTTTGCAAAGATTGTTGTAGCTTTTGGCAGTTGCTGGGGCGCCGCCTTGCCCTATTGTCAGCCTATTGGCGGAGTTGTCAGGCGTCATAGTTGGGAGGATTGTTATGATAGCGAGCGCGCAGCGTTCTGTAGCTTTGTCTACAGAATCGAAGGCCGAAAAAAATACAGAACGCAAAGTATCTGATCAAGCAGTTGCGAGAGATTTTCTGCCGGGGCAGTGGCAGCGCTGCATCGATGTCCGAGATTTTATTCAGCGCAATTACACTCCCTACACCGGGGATGAAAGCTTTTTGGCGCCGGCCACCGAGCGCACCCAACGGCTGTGGGCCAAGGTTAAGGATTTGATGGCGCTGGAGCGGGAGCGGGGGGTTTTGGATGCCGACACCGACCTTCCTTCCAGCATCACCAGCCACCCGCCGGGCTATATCGACCGGGAGCTGGAGCAAATTGTAGGTCTGCAGACAGACAAGCCCCTGAAGCGGGCCATCCTGCCCTTTGGCGGCATCCGCCTGGTAGAGACGGCCCTCAAGGCCTACGGCTACGAGCTGGATCCAAAGGTTAAGGAGATCTTTACCAAATACCGCAAGACCCACAATGACGGGGTCTTCGACGCCTACACGGAGGAGATGCGCCGCTGCCGCCGCTCTGGCATCATCACCGGCTTGCCGGACGCCTATGGGCGGGGCCGCATCATCGGTGATTACCGGCGGGTACCTCTCTACGGGGTGGATCGGCTGATTGAAGACAAGGAGGCGCAAAAAGCCAGCCTCGACCTGGACACGATGGATGAAGAGACCATCCGCCTGCGGGAGGAGCTCTCAGAGCAGATCAAAGCCCTGCACGAGCTCAAGGAAATGGGGGCCAGCTACGGCTTTGACCTGGGCCGTCCGGCAGCCAACGCCCGCGAAGCCATCCAGTGGCTGTACCTAGCCTACCTGGCAGCGGTCAAAGAGCAAAACGGCGCCGCCATGTCCCTGGGGCGGGTCTCCACGTTCCTAGACATCTACATCGAGCGGGATCTGCAGGCCGGGATCCTCACCGAAGAAGAGGCCCAGGAGCTCATCGACCACTTTGTCATGAAGCTGCGCATGGTCAGGTTTTTGCGCACGCCGGAGTACAACGAGCTCTTCAGCGGCGATCCCACCTGGGTAACTGAGTGCATTGGCGGCATGGGGCTGGATGGGCGACCTCTGGTCACCAAGACCAGCTTCCGCATGCTGCACACCCTCTACAACCTGGGGCCGGCGCCGGAGCCCAACCTAACGGTGCTCTGGTCGGAGCGGCTGCCGGAAGCCTTCAAGCGCTACTGCGCCAAGGTCTCCATCGAAACCAGCTCCATCCAGTACGAAAACGACGACCTGATGCGCCCCTACTGGGGGGATGACTACGGCATCGCCTGCTGCGTATCGGCCATGCGCATTGGCAAGCAGATGCAGTTTTTTGGGGCGCGGGTAAACCTGGCCAAGTGCCTACTCTATGCCATCAATGGCGGTCGGGATGAGATCTCCGGTGAGCAGGTGGCCCCGGCCTATGCCCCCATCACCTCTGAGGTGTTGGAGTACGACGAGGTGTGGCCGCGCCTGGTGCAGATGATGGCCTGGCTGGCCAAGACCTACGTCAACACCATGAACATCATCCACTACATGCACGACAAGTACTGCTACGAGCGCCTGGAGATGGCCCTGCACGACCGGGATATCCTGCGCACGATGGCCTTTGGCCTGGCTGGCTTATCGGTGGTGGCGGATTCCCTCTCGGCCATCCAGTACGCGCGGGTGCGGGCGATTCGGGACGAGCGCGGCTTGGTGGTGGACTACGCGGTGGAGGGCGACTTCCCCAAATACGGCAACAACGACGACCGGGTTGACCAGATTGCGGTGCAATTGGTGCAGACCTTCATGGCGGAGCTGCGCAAGCACAAAACCTACCGCAACGCCATTCCCACCCAGTCCATTCTCACCATCACCTCCAACGTGGTCTACGGCAAGAAAACCGGCAACACCCCCGATGGGCGGCGGGCTGGCGAGCCCTTTGCGCCGGGGGCCAACCCCATGCATGGCCGCGACACCAAGGGAGCGGTGGCGTCGCTGGCTTCCGTGGCCAAGCTGCCCTACGACGACGCGCTGGATGGCATCTCCAACACCTTCTCCATCGTGCCGGCGGCCCTGGGTCGCACGGCTGAGGAGCGGGTTGCCAACCTGGTGGGGCTGCTGGACGGCTACATGCGGGATGGCGGCTTTCACCTCAACGTGAATGTCCTCAACCGCGAGACCCTGCTGCAGGCCATGGAGCACCCAGAGCTCTACCCGCAGCTCACCATCCGGGTTTCCGGCTACGCAGTGAACTTCATCAAGCTTACCCGCGAGCAGCAACTGGATGTGATTAACCGCACCTTCCATCAACACTTCTAAACGAGGGGGCGGGGGATCCCGGAAGGCTGCCCCTAGCCGGGTGAAAGCAAAGGATCCCCCCTCCCCAAGCAAGGAGGTTCAATGAACTATAGCGTTGGGGATTTGGTTAGAGACTACGCGGCGGGACGGCGAGATTTCCAGGAGATCGAGCTGCCCCAGGCCGACCTACAAGGGATCCACCTAGCCGGTGCCGACCTGCGCTATGCCGATTTCAGCGGCGCCAACCTGGCAGGCGCCAACCTGCGGGGGTGCGATCTCAGCTTTGCCGATTGCAGCGGCGCCAACCTATCGGGAGCCGACCTGCGGGGATGTCTGCTTTTTGGCAGCAATTTCCGCGGTGCCCTCTTGGAAGGGGCTTTGCTGGATCACGCCGATTGCGATGCCTATACCCATTTCCCGGCGGGCTTTGATCCCAAAGCCCATCGCCTGCACAACCTCTCGGCGGAGGTCTCCCAGTAGGAGATCTTTCCACTGGTTTTCAACCGTTAAGAAAAACACAGTCTGGGTAAAGTCCAGATTTCATAAGGAAGAAAACCGTGATGTGCATAACATGGCCAGCAATTGGGAAGAAAACCTCAAGATTAGTTGATATTTTGCAAAAGCCATTGAGGATAGAAGTATGGATACCCCGCTCAACCCCTTGACGCCGATAACCGGCCGCATTCACTCGGTCGAGACCTGTGGCACGGTGGATGGGCCAGGGATCCGCTTTGTCATCTTCCTACAGGGCTGTCCTCTGCGCTGTCTGTACTGCCACAATCCCGACTGTCGGGATCCCAATGCCGGCCAGGTGGTGACGGTGGACTCCCTCATGGCGGAGATCCAGCGCTGCCGCAATTACTACCTCAAGGGTGGGGGAGTCACGGCCAGCGGGGGGGAACCGTTAATGCAACCCAACTTTGTGGCCGAGATTTTCCGCCGCTGCCACGAGCTGGACTTGCACACGGCGCTGGACACTTCCGGCTACGCGCCCTTGGGAGTGGCCAAGCCGGTTTTGGCCCATACGGATTTGGTGTTGCTCGATATCAAGTCCTATCTGCCGGAGCTCTATCGCAAAGTTACCGGCGTTTCGCTGCAGCCCACTCTCGATCTGGCTCGCTATTTGGATCAGATTCACAAGCCCACCTGGATTCGTTTTGTTCTCGTTCCTGGACTAACAGATCCTGAGGAAAACATCAAGGGCTTGGCTGAGTTTGTGGCCACTCTATCCAACGTGGAGCGGGTGGAGGTTTTGCCCTTTCACAAGATGGGGGAATACAAATGGCAGCAGTTGGGACTGCCCTACACCCTCAGCGATGTCCAGCCGCCCACCCCGGAACAGATCAACCACGCTTTGCAAATCTTTCGCGAGCGGGGATTGGTGGCGGTTTAATGGCTGCTAAGACTTAGTTTATTGCCGTAGCAACAGTAACAAAAACAGAGTCAATCCCCATTTGCATCAGCTTGATCCCAAAGTCATCTCTAAAATTCTTAGGCTGCCCCTAAAGTAGCGCTAGGTTGAACTTATAGGCTAGGAGCTGGTCAACTCTGGCAGATGGAAAAATAGAGGAGGGATCCCCAGTGGAAGTGCGCGTAACCTACCAGAATGGCGTTCAATTTCAAGCCGAAAGCCGCGGCCATCGCATCCTCAGCGATCAGCCCTTGGACAACCACGGCCAAGATCAGGGAATGACGCCGCCGGAGTGGTTTTTGGCCTCTTTGGGTGCTTGTGTTGGCTTTTATGCCGTCAAGTATCTGGAAGCGCGGCAGTTGGATCCTCGAGGGCTGGAAGTGGTTGTTACTGCAGATAAAGTTGAGCACCCCAGCCGCTTAGACAACATTTGCATTCGCGTTCAGACGGGGATCCCGCTCGACGAAAGGCAGCAAAAGGGCCTAGAAAAAGCTGTCGACGCTTGCATCATCCACAACACCCTCACCCATCCCCCAAAAATGACCACCGAGATCCAGGTTCCCGCACCTGTGGGCGCTTAGCCAGCCAGTGAGCCTATGGAGTTTTCCAGCAATTTCTAATGGTTGCCTCAACTCTTAACCCGTATGGATGTGATTTTGGAGGGATCCACCTATGCCTGTTACCAATCTCGAGGAACTGGAAGCTTTAATCCAGCAGGTGAAAGCTGCCCAGGCTGAGTATGCCACCTTCACCCAGGAGCAGGTGGATCGAATCTTTCACAAAGCTGCCCTGGCGGCCAACAACGAGCGGATCCCCTTGGCCAAGTTGGCCGTAGAGGAGACCGGCATGGGCATTGTGGAAGACAAGGTGATCAAAAATCACTTTGCCTCTGAATACATTTACAACAAGTACAAACACGAGAAAACCTGTGGCGTCATTGAGCGGGACGAGAGCTTTGGCTACGAGCGCATTGCTGAGCCGGTGGGGCTTTTGGCAGGCATTGTGCCGGTCACCAACCCCACTTCGACAACGGTTTTCAAAGCCCTCATCACTCTGAAAACCCGCAACGCCATCATTTTTGCGCCTCACCCCCGCGCCAAACGATGCACCATCGCTGCGGCCAAAGTGGTCAAAGAGGCGGCTGAGGCGGCAGGCGCGCCTGTGGGCTTGATTGGCTGGATTGACGAGCCCACGATTGAGCTTTCTCAGGCTTTGATGCAGCATCCGGAGGTGAAATTGATCCTGGCCACCGGCGGCCCCGGCATGGTCAAGGCGGCCTATTCCTCCGGCCACCCCTCGCTGGGCGTGGGGGCGGGCAACACGCCGGCGGTCATCGACACCAGTGCCGACATTCCCATGGCCGTCAGTTCAATCTTGCTCAGCAAAACTTTTGACAACGGCATGATCTGCGCCTCGGAACAGGCGGTGATTGTGGTGGAGGCCGTTTATGAGCAGGTGAAGGCGGAATTTTGTCATCAAGGGGCCTACTTTTTGGATCCGGAACAAACGCAAGCGGTGCGCCGCATCCTCCTCAGGGATGGCCGTCTCAATCCAGCTATTGTCGGCCAATCGGTGCAGACCATTGCCGCTCTAGCCGGGATCCAGGTACCCGAAGGCACCAAGCTGCTGATTGGGGAAGTGGACAAGGTGGGGCCCGAAGAGCCGTTTTCCTACGAAAAATTGGCCCCTGTTTTGGCCTTCTACCGTGCCAAGGATTTCCACAGCGCCGTCGATGTTGCTGTCCAACTGGTCAATTTCGGTGGGCGGGGCCACACCTCTGTTTTGTATACCGATCCGGCCAACCAGGACGATATTGCCTACTTTGAGCATGCCCTCCAAACAGCGCGGGTGCTGATCAACACCCCCTCTTCCCAGGGGGCGATTGGGGATCTCTACAACTTTAGGCTGGATCCCTCGTTAACTTTGGGCTGTGGCACGTGGGGGGGCAACTCGGTCTCCGACAATGTGGGGCCGCGCCACCTGCTCAACATTAAAACCGTGGCCTACCGGCGGGAAAATATGCTCTGGTTCCGGGTGCCGCCCAAGATCTACTTCAAGCCGGGATGTCTACCGGTGGCGCTGCGGGAGTTGGCCGGCAAAAAACGGGCTTTTTTGGTGACCGATAAGCCCCTCTTCGAGCTGGGTGTGCTGCAGCCGGTTACCCAGGTTTTGGACGAGCTGCACGTGAACTGGGATGTCTACCACGAGGTGGAGCCGGATCCCACCCTCAGCAACGTCAACCGCGGCCTGGAGCAGTTGCGCCAGTTTCAGCCGGATGTCATCATCGCCGTGGGCGGCGGATCCCCGATGGATGCGGCCAAGGTGATGTGGCTGATGTACGAGCAGCCCCAGGTGGAGTTTGAAGGCCTGGCAACGCGCTTTATGGACATCCGCAAGCGGGTCTACGAGCTGCCGCCGCTGGGGCAAAAAGCCCAACTGGTCTGCATCCCCACCACTTCCGGGACGGGATCCGAGGTAACGCCCTTTGCGGTGGTGACCGATGACCGGGTGGGGATCAAGTACCCCCTGGCCGACTACGCCCTCACCCCCAGCATGGCCATTGTCGATCCGGATCTCACCCTGAAGATGCCCAAGAAGCTGACGGCTTACGGCGGCATCGATGCCCTCACCCACGCCTTGGAAGCCTATGTCTCGGTGATGGCCAGCGAGTTTACCGACGGGCTGGCGCTGCAGGCAATTAAGCTGCTGATGACCTACCTGCCGCGGGCCTACGAGAAGGGAGCTGAGGATCCAGAAGCGCGGGAAAAAGTCCACTACGCCGCCACCCTTGCCGGCATGGCCTTTGCCAACGCCTTTTTGGGGGTGTGCCACTCTTTGGCCCACAAGCTGGGATCCACCTTCCACCTGCCCCACGGCCTGGCCAATGCCCTGATGATTACCCACGTCATCCGCTACAACGCCACCGACGCCCCCTTCAAGCAGGCCATCTTTCCCCAATACCGCTATCCCAACGCCAAGCACCGCTATGCCGAAATTGCCGATTACCTGCAGTTGGGGGGAGCCAATGATGAGGAAAAGGTCATGCGCCTTATCGAGGCCATCGAGGAGCTGAAGCGGAAGCTGGGGATCCCGGCCAGCATTCGCGAGGCCCTCAGCGAGAGCGAGCAGGCCTTTTACGACCGTCTGGAAGCGATGGCGGAGCAGGCTTTTGATGACCAATGCACCGGCGCCAACCCCCGCTACCCCCTCATTCAGGATATGAAGGAGCTGTACGTCTTGGCCTATCGGGGCTGCCGGGTGGAGGCTGCCCTCTACCACCAGCCGGAGCCGGCTCTGGTTTAAGGTCGGCCTTCCTCCCCGCCAAAACGTACTTCTCCCTTCCCTCCTTGCAACGGCTATGGCTACGCTGCACCGCCCCGATCCCAGCCTGGACATCTGGAAGGCCAGATCCCACCCCTTAGATCCCATTTTTCTGCCTCGCTCGGTGGCGGTGGTGGGGGCAACAGAGCGCGAGGGCAGTGTGGGGCGCACGGTGCTCTGGAACCTGATCAGCCACCCCTTTGGCGGCACGGTCTACCCGGTCAACCCCAAGCGGCACCAGGTGTTGGGCATCCGGGCCTACGAGCGGCTCTCTGCTCTGCCGGAGCCGGTGGATCTGGCCATCATCGCCATCCCGGCAGCCGGGGTGCCGGCGGTTATTCAAGAATGCGTCGAGGCCGGCGTCAAGGGGGCCATTGTCCTCTCGGCAGGCTTTAAGGAAATTGGCCCGGAGGGGCTGGAGCTGGAAAAGGCCATCCAAGAGGCTGCCCGCGGCAAGCTGCGCCTCATTGGTCCCAACTGCCTGGGGATCCAAAATCCCCACACCGGCCTCAATGCCACCTTTGCTGCCCAGATGGCCCGACCCGGCAACGTGGGGTTTATCAGCCAAAGCGGGGCGCTCTGCACCTCGATCCTGGACTGGAGCCTGCGGGAAAATGTCGGCTTTAGCGCCTTCATCTCCCTGGGATCCATGCTGGATGTGGGCTGGGGGGATCTCATCGACTATCTGGGCGAGGATCCCCATACCCACAGCATTGTCCTCTACATGGAGTCGATTGGGGACGCGCGGTCGTTTGTGTCGGCGGCCCGCGAGGTGGCGCTGAGCAAGCCCATTATTGTCATCAAGGCGGGGCGTACCCAGGCGGCGGCCCAGGCGGCAGCTTCCCACACGGGATCCCTCACCGGCAGCGACGCGGTTTTGGATGCAGCCTTCCGCCGCTGCGGTGTGCTGCGGGTGGATCACATCGAAGATCTCTTCGACATGGCGGAGGTGCTGGCCAAACAGCCCCGCCCGCAGGGCCCCCACCTCAGCATCCTCACCAATGCCGGCGGACCGGGGGTGCTGGCCACCGACACCCTCATCCGCGCCGGGGGATCCCTGGCCCAGCTCTCTCCCCAAACCCTGGAGCAGCTTAACTCCATCCTGCCGCCCCACTGGAGCCACGGCAATCCCATTGATATTTTGGGCGATGCCGGGCCGGAGCGCTTTGCCCAGGCGCTGGAGATCGTGCTGCGGGATCCCGCCAGCCAGGGCTGTTTGGTGATCCTCACCCCCCAGGCGATGACGGATCCCACCGCCACTGCTGCCAAGGTGGTGGAGACCTGGCGGCGCAGCGGCTCCCGGCAGCCCATCCTGGCCAGTTGGATGGGGGGAGACTTGGTGGATGCCGGCGAGCAGATCCTTAACCAAGCGGGGATCCCCACCTACCGCTATCCGGATCAGGCGGCACGGGTGTTCAGCTATCTGTGGCGCTTTAGCGACAACCTCAAGGCCCTCTACGAAACTCCCACTCTGCTCCCTGCAACAGCGGTCGAGCGCGAGAGGGTGCAACCCATCCTCGGCCAAGCCCGGCAGCAAGGTCGCCGGCTCTTAACCGAGGTCGAGTCCAAGGAGATCCTGGCCGCCTACGGGATCCCGGTGGTGCCCACGCGGGTGGCCAATAGCCCGGAAGCAGCGGTAGAGGCCGCCGCAGAAATGGGCTACCCGGTGGTGCTGAAGCTCTACTCCCACACCCTCACCCACAAGAGCGACGTGGGCGGTGTGCAGCTCAACCTGCCCGATGCCGAAGCGGTGCGGCGGGCCTTCGCCCAGATTCGCCGCAACGTCAGTGAGAAAGCAGGGCCAGAGCACTTCCAAGGGGTGACGGTGCAGCCGATGATCCGCACCGACGGCTACGAGCTGATCCTGGGCAGCAGCGAGGATCCCCAGTTTGGGCCGGTGTTGCTGTTTGGCAGCGGCGGCCAGTTGGTGGAGGTGTTCCAGGATCGCGCCATTGGCCTTCCCCCCCTCAACACCACCTTGGCGCGCCGCCTGATGGAGAATACCCTCATCTACAAGGCCCTCAAGGGGGTGCGGGGGCGCCGAGCCGTCAATCTGGAAGCGCTGGAACAGCTCTTGGTGCGCTTCAGCCAACTGGTGGCCGAACAGCGGCAGATCCAAGAGATCGACATCAACCCCCTGCTGGCCTCGGGCGAGCAACTGCTGGCTTTGGATGCCCGCGTCATTTTGCGCTCGGAGCAAGAACCACCCGTGCCGTTGGCCATCCGCCCCTACCCCAGCCAGTACACTTGGCCCTTCCGCGAGGGCATCACCATCCGCCCCATCCGTCCCGAAGACGAGCCGCTGGTGATCCAGTTTCACCGCCACGTCTCCGACTACAGCATCTACCTGCGCTACTTCCACCCCATCAAATACAGCGCCCGCATCGCCCACGAGCGCTTGGTTCGCATCTGCTTTAACGACTACGACCGCGAGATCGCCCTGGTGGCGGAAAAACAGGAGCCAGAAGCTACAATCCTCGGCATCAGCCGCCTCTCCAAAAAACACGGCCTTCCCGAAGAAGCCGAGTTTGCCCTGTTGGTGGCGGATCCCTACCAAAGACAGGGGATCGGCACGGAGCTGCTGACCCGCCTGATTCAGGTGGCCCGCTGCGAAGGGATCCGGCGCCTCACCGGCGAGGTGCTCAGCGAAAACGAGGGCATGCGCCGCCTCTGCAGGCGCTTGGGGTTCCAGTTGCTCCCCTCTTCAGAGGATCCCGGCCTCCTCAGGGCCACGCTGGATCTTGCTGCCGATGCGGCGCTCCCCACCCCCTGCCCTGCCTAGGGATCCCTGGCCCTAAAAACGGTTTGCCGACCGGCTTACCGTAGAATGTGAAGAGCGGCAGCCAGCCTCACGGGTTGCAAAGCCCTTCAGCTCCCCTCTCCCTTTGGGAGAGGGGCTGGGGGTGGTCGCGTGAGCGGCGCGGAGCGCTTGGGCAATTTCCCTTTGGGAGAGGGGCCGGGGGTGAGGGACACAGAAGTGGAGAAGTTTTTGGGGATAGGGGTGAACATGGAAGGGACAGCAGGGAACCCATTGGGGATCCCCTCACCTGTCGCGGTGGTCTGGTTTGGGAAAGTGGGGCGGTGGCTGGCGGTGGGATCCCTGCTCCTGGGACTTCTGCTGGGGCTGGGCGGCTGTGGGGTGGGATCCCAAGGGGAAGTGAGGATTCTCCTAGCTTCTTTTGCGGTGACCCGCGATGCCTACCGGCAGATCATCCCTGCCTTTGAGGCCCACTGGCTGGCCCAGACCGGCCAACGGGTGCGCGTAGAAAGCAGCTACGCCGGCTCGGCCACACAAGCGCGGGCGGTCATTGACGGGCTGGATGCCGATGTGGTGGCTCTGGCCCTGGGCCTGGATGTGGAGCGCATTGTGGCTGCCGGTCTCGTTCGACCGGACTGGGAAAGCCGCACGCCCAACCAAGGGATCGTTACCCGCTCGGTGGTGGTGATCGTCACGCGGCAGGGCAACCCCCACGCTATCCACTCTTGGCTGGACCTGGCCCGGCCTGGCTTGCAGGTGGTTACCGCCAACCCCAAAACCTCAGGGGGCGCCCGCTGGAACTTTTTGGCCCTCTGGAGTGCTGTCCCTGAACCTCAGGCCCTGGCCTTCACCACCCAGGTCTACAAAAATGTCCGCGTCCTGCCGCGGGACTCGCGGGAAGCCACCGATGTCTTTTTCCAAAAAGGGCAGGGGGATGCCCTGCTCACCTACGAACAGGAGGTGATCCTGGCCGGCCTGCGCGGCCAGCCCTTGCCCTACGTGGTGCCGGATCCCAACATTTCCATCGACAACCCCGTAGCCGTGGTGGATGCCACGGTGGAGCGAAAAGGAACCCGCGCCGTGGCCGAAGCCTTTGTGAACTACCTGTTTACTCCAGAAGCGCAGCGGGCCTTTGCCGAGGTGGGTTTCCGTCCGGTGGAGCCGACGGTGGCGCAAGAGTTTGCCCAGCGGTACCCTCCCATTGAGAAGCTGGTAACCGTTGCCGACCTGGGCGGCTGGGAAGCAATCCAAAACCGCTTCTTTGCCGATGGGGCTGTGTTTGACCGCATCCAAGCTGGGTTGTAGGGAGCCTCCCTTGTTTTGCATCCCCATTCAAGGTATCCTGGGAGCAGTATCAACGGTTTGTTGACAGGTTTACCGTAGATTAGAGGCTCCCTACCTCCTCAGGGATAGGCAGCGCCATCCGGCCAACCCTTAGCTAGGCAGAACCTATGGGCATCACCATTGCAGGGGTATCGAAGCGTTTTGGGCAGTTTCAGGCTCTCCACCCTACGGATCTCACCATTCCCACGGGATCCCTGGTTGCCCTGTTGGGGCCGTCGGGTTCCGGCAAATCTACCCTCTTGCGCCTGATTGCCGGCCTAGAAAAGCCGGACACGGGGCGGATTTTCCTCACCGGGCGGGATGCCACCCATGCCAGCGTCCAGGAGCGCAACGTCGGCTTTGTCTTCCAGCACTACGCCCTGTTCAAGCACATGACGGTGCGGCAGAACATTGCCTTTGGCCTGGAGATCCGCAAAGCTTCGCGGGCTGAGATCCGGGCACGGGTGGACGAGCTGCTGGAGCTGGTGCAACTATCAGGGTTTGGGGATCGCTACCCCTCACAGCTTTCGGGGGGACAGCGGCAGCGGGTGGCTCTGGCCCGCGCCTTGGCGGTGGAGCCGCAGGTGTTGCTCCTGGATGAGCCCTTTGGGGCGCTGGATGCCAGAGTGCGCAAGGAGCTGCGCCAGTGGCTGCGGCGCCTGCACGACGAGGTACACGTCACCACCGTCTTGGTCACCCACGACCAAGAGGAAGCCATGGAGGTGGCCGACCAGATCGTGGTCATGAACCAGGGGCGGATCGAACAGGTGGGATCCCCTGCCGAGATCTACGATCACCCGGCCACTCCCTTTGTCATGAGCTTCATCGGCCCGGTCAACGAGCTCTCTCCCCGCTCCCTGTTATCTTGCCAGCTTCCCGAGGCCCAGGCGGGCCCGCACCAGCTCTTCTTGCGCCCCCACGATGTGCAGATCGAGGTCAACCCCAATAGCAGCGGCGTCTCGGCTTGGGTCAAAGAGATCATCCACCTGGGGCGGGAGATCCAGGCGGAGCTGATTCTCAGCGATGGCGGATCCCTGTGGGCCCACCTCAGCCGCGAGCAATATGCCAGCCAGCCGCTGCAGGTGGGGCAGCAGGTCTATGTCCGCCCCAAGGTGGTCAAGGCCTTTCCCCTCAAAAAAAACGATAAGAAAACTGCCATGACCCCGCTGGCAATGGCGGGACGGAGTCCGATGTCGCTGGGAGCTTGAGGAAAGTTGCAGCAAGCCGGGTTTCAACTGTCTTGGCCGTGGCGGCTGAGCTTGGGCTATCTCTTCCTGATGTTGGCCTTGCCGCTGGCGGCCTTGATCGCCAAGTCCAGCAGCGTCGGCTGGGCGGAGTTCTGGCGGATCGCGACGGATCCGGTGGCCCTCTCCGCCTATGAGGTTACTTTTGTAACCGCGCTGCTGGCGGCTTTGGTTAACGGCGTAATGGGCACCCTGACGGCTTGGGTGTTGGTGCGCTACGCCTTCCCCGGCAAAAAGCTCCTCGAGGGGTTGATCGATCTGCCCTTTGCCCTGCCCACGGCTGTGGCCGGCCTCACCCTGGCAACCGTTTACAGCAGCAACGGCTGGATTGGATCCCTTTTGGCCCCCTTGGGGATCCGCATTGCCTTTACCCGGCTGGGGGTGGGGGTGGCGATGCTGTTTATCTCTTTTCCCTTTGTGGTGCGGACGGTACAGCCGGTGCTGCAGGAGCTGGAACGAGATGTGGAAGAGGCGGCCTGGAGCTTGGGCGCCTCCCGCTGGCAGACCTTCTGGCGGGTGGTGCTGCCCCAGATTTTGCCCGCCGTGTTGACCGGCGTGGCCCTAGGGTTTTCCCGTGCTGTGGGTGAATATGGCTCCATTGTTATCATCGCCTCTAGCATCCCCTTCCGGGATCTCATCGCGGCAGTGCTGGTGATCCAGCGGCTGGAACAGTACGACTATGCCGGGGCAACGGTGATCGGGACGGCGATGCTGGGGATCTCGTTCTTGTCGCTGGTGGTGATTAACCTTCTGCAAGCCTGGGGAAGTCGCCATGAAACCTGACGGGATAGCGGGTGTCCAACCGGAGCCATCGACAAACCCTTGGCTGTCGGGCCTGTTGATCGGCATTGTCGGGCTCTACATCGCCCTGCTGCTTGGGATCCCGGTGGTGAACATCTTTTATCAGGCGTTTCGAGAAGGGATCCCAGCTTTTCTCCAGCACCTGACCGAGCGGGAGCTGCTCAGCGCCCTCCGATTGACGGTGCTGACGGCGCTGGTTGTTGTTCCCCTCAATACTTTTTTTGGCCTCTGCGCCGCCTTGGCCTTGGCTCGCCGCCGTTTTCCGGGGCGGGCTTTGCTGCTCAGCTTGATCGATCTGCCCTTTTCCATTTCCCCGGTGGTGGCCGGCCTGATGCTGGTGCTCCTCTTTGGCCGTCAGGGTTGGCTGGGATCCTGGAACCTGCGGGTCATCTTTGCCTTTCCGGGCATTGTGCTGGCCACGGCTTTCATCACGCTCCCTTTTGTGGTGCGGGAGGTACTGCCGGTGTTGGAAGAGGCCGGCAGCGAGGAAGAAGAAGCCGCCAAAACCCTGGGGGCCAATTCCTGGCAGATCTTCTGGCGCATCACCCTACCCAACATCCGCTGGGGACTCCTGTACGGGGTCATCCTGACCAATGCCCGCGCCATGGGGGAGTTCGGCGCTGTCGCGGTGGTCTCTGGCAACATCATTGGCCGCACCCAGACCCTTCCCTTATTTGTGGAAGATGCCTACCGCAGCTATGCCACGGGCTCGGCCTATGCGGCGGCAGTGGTGCTCTCCTTGCTGGCGGTGGTAACCCTGGTGGCCAAGGAGCTGCTGGAGCGGGGATCCCCTTCCCGCCGCATCTTCTAGACATCTTTTGGGATCCTTGCAATCAACGCTCTAACCCCCCTCTCCCTGAGGGAGAGGGGCCGGGGGTGAGGGCAGCCATGACCGCCATCGGCCAGGGTGTGGCTTAGACAGACTCGGTGAGGATCTCGGGCAGACAAACCTGGGTGCCCCCCAGGCCGCAGTAGCCGCGTGGGTTTTTGGCCAGGTACTGCTGGTGGTAGTCTTCGGCGTAGTAGAACTCTGGGGCGTCCAGGATCTCAGTGGTGATTTGGCCGTAGCCGTGGGCGCTCAGAGCCTGCTGGTAGAGATCGCGGGTTTTTTCCGCCAGCTCCCGTTGTGCCGGGGAATAGACGTAGATGCCGGAGCGATACTGGGTGCCCACATCATTGCCCTGGCGCATCCCTTGGGTGGGATCGTGGTTTTCCCAAAACACCTTCAAAAGCTGCAGGTAGCTAATCTGGCTGGGATCGTAAACCACCCGCACCACCTCGTTGTGGCCAGTCAAACCGGTGCAAACCTCCTCATAGGTGGGGTTGGGGGTATACCCGCCAGCGTAGCCCACGGCAGTGGTGAACACCCCGGGCAACTGCCAAAACTTGCGCTCCGCTCCCCAAAAGCAGCCCATGCCGAACAGGGCCAGCTCCATGCCCTCGGGAAAAGGGGGCTTTAGGGGCGTGCCCTTGACGTAGTGCCGGTTAACGATTGCCATTGGCTCGGAGCGGCCCGGCAAAGCCTCTTCCGGCGTGGGCAAGGTCAGCTTCTTGCTCAGTTTGCCAAAACCAAAGAGCGCCATGGCGGTAGCCCGATACATTCGTTAACATCTACCAGCCTAGCGTAGATAGCCGCTCTTGTCTCGAGAAAAGATTGGCAAGGGAGCGGCCTGGGGATTTCAGACCGCCAGCTCCACAACCACAGGGGCATGGTCGCTGGGCTTTTGTAGCCGCCGCGGCTCGACGTCGATCCAGCAGGCAGTGGCCTTGTCCTGGAGCGGGGGAGAAAGGTAGAGGTGGTCGATGCGCCAGCCGCGATTCTTCTGAAACCCTCCGGCCCGGTAGTCCCACCAGCTAAAATGTCCGGGATCCGGGTTAAACTTGCGAAAGGCATCCTCAAACCCCAAAGCCAGGATCTCCCGCAGGGCCTGCCGTTCTGGCTCCGAGGCCATGATTTCTCCGGCCTTTTGGGGATCGTAGATATCGCGGTCTTCCAGGGCAATGTTAAAGTCCCCACAGAGCAAGATGGGATCCCCTTGGCTGAGGGCAACGGCCAGGTAGTCCTTCAGCGTGGCCAGCCAGCGCAACTTGTAGGCGTACTTGTCGGATCCCACCGCCTCGCCGTTGGGCACGTAGAGGTTGAGAATGCGGATCCCGTGGTAGAGGGCACCGATCAGCCGCTTTTGCTCGTCCAGGTCTGCAGCCGCCGACAGCAGCGCGCCAAACCCCCGCTCCACCTTCTCCGGCACCTCCCGGCTAATTACGGCCACGCCGTTGTAGGACTTTTGCCCGTACACCTCCACATGAAAGCCTCGCTCCTCAAAGGGGGCGCGGGGAAAGTCCTCATCCACCACCTTGGTCTCCTGCAAGCAGAGCACATCCAGGGATCCCTGCTTGTCTAGCCAAGCCAAAACTTGCGGCAACCGGGTGCGAATGGAGTTGACATTCCAGGTGGCCACTTGCATAGCAGCAGGTTCCCAAGACAACGCTCAGGCCACCATTTTGGCCAAACCCAGGGGATGGATCCCCTGGGGCGAGACCGCGATCCGGTAGGGCAACACCTCGACCCCCGCCTGCAGCGCCTGGCGAAACAGATGGGCATAGCGGGGATCCCGTTCTGCGCCAGGGGCGAACTCGGTGCAATCGGCACGGTTGATCCAGTACAGCAGCAGAGCCCGCTGCCCTTGCCGGCGGATCTCAATCAAATCTTCCAGGTGTTTTTGCCCGCGAGTCGTCACCGTATCCGGGAAGAGGGCGCGGGATCCCACGGCCCAGGTGGTATTTTTAACCTCTAGGTAGGCCAAGCCAGAGTCTCCTATCAGCAGGAAGTCGATTTTGCTCCTGCCGCAGGTCACTTCCCGTTGCCAACGAGAAAACCCCGCCAACTGGGGAAACCACCCTTGTTCCAGCCCCCATTCCACCAGGCGATTGGGCAGGCCGGTGTTGATCCCCACCCACACTCCTTCCACCTGGATCATCTCCCAGGTGTAGGCCAATTTGCGCTTGGGATCGGGGTGATGGGAGAGGTACACAGGTGCCCCTACCTGGCAAACCCCCGTCATCGGCCCGGTGTTGGGGCAGTGAGCGGTTACCTGTTGCCCATTTTCCAGCTCCACCTCGGCAAAGAAGCGCTTGTAGCGGCTGCGCAACACCCCTCTGTGCAGGGAGGTCGGGAAACGATAGGGCAGCGCCCCCTGTTGGCCTGTCATTCGCAAGAGCTCTCCGATAAGTATTTTTTCTTTAGGATTTTGGAAGTCTTCCAGGGGTGGGGTGTTTCCTGCGCTAGGGTAAATGACGTATCTCCCCGGCCAGGGCCTTTTTTTGCCGATGCCTTGTTCATATATCCTTTAATACCTTACCTTTTTCTATCCCTTTGCCAAAACCACTTGGAGAAGAAAAGCCGAATGTTGCGTCTTGACCCCGATCCCGGCTTTCAGCCTTCGGATCCGTTGCAGGACAACCGTGGTCGTGTGGCCATCTTCATCGACGGATCCAATCTGTTCTATGCCGCTCTGCAACTGGGCATTGAGATCGACTACACCCGCCTGCTGAAGACGCTAACCGGCCGTTCTCCCCTTCTGCGCTCTTTTTTCTACACCGGCGTCGATCGCAACAACGAAAAGCAGCAGGGGTTTTTGCTCTGGATGCGTCGCAACGGCTACCGCGTGGTTACCAAAGAGCTGACCCAACTGCCCGATGGATCCAAGCGGGCCAACCTAGATGTGGAAATTGCTGTGGACATGTTGTCGCTGGTGCGTTGGTACGAGACGGCAGTGCTGGTGAGCGGCGATGGGGATTTGGCCTACGCGGTCAATGCCGTCAGCTACCAAGGGGCACGGGTGGAGGTGGTCAGCTTGCGTTCCATGACCAGCGACCAACTGATCAACTTGGCAGATCGCTACATCGACCTAGAATCCCTCAAAGACCAAATTAAGAAGACCAATCGCCCCTCCTATCTGTACCGACCCGGGTTCACCACCGACGAGGAGGATGAGGGGTAATTTTTCTCTCACCCCCCACCCCAAAGGAGGGGGTTCAGCGAGATTGCAAAGTTGAAGGGATCCCCTGCAGCAGGTAAACGGGGTTAAGGGGGGCGAAGCGGGTGCCTTCTGCCAGGGCTGTGGAGCGGGAGATCTGGATGTGTTCTAGCCGCACCTGCCAGCCCTGCGAGCGCAGCCATTGCAGGGTTTCGCTGCAGGTTTCCAGGGTGGCAAAGTTGACCACCAAGATCCCCTCAGGCTGCAGGCGGGCCGCCACCACCGGCAGCAGATCGCGGATCCCTTTGCCGCCTCCCCCCAGCAACACCCGATCCGGATCCGGCAAGTCGGCCAGCACCTGGGGCGCTGCCCCGGGGATCACGTGCAGGTTCTCCAGGCCGAAGCGTTGGCGGTTGCGCCGGATGAGACAAATACCCATGGCGTTGCGCTCAACGGCATAGACCTGGAGCTGGGGGGAGAGGCGGGCGATCTCTACGGCCACGGAGCCGGTGCCGGCCCCGACATCCCACACCACTCCCTGCCGCGGCAATTGCAAGGCCCCCAGGGTGAGCAGGCGGATGGGTTGCTTGGTGATCAGGCCGGGCTGGTCGGGAAAGGTGTGGAACTGATCGTCGGGGATCCCGACTAGGGGCCAGCGGCGGGGATCCGGTTCCGGGTCAACGCGGCGCAACACCACCAGATTGGGGCTGGGGAAAGCGGAGTTCTCACCTTCCTGCAGAGGCAGGATCTGCTCGTGGGGGGATCCCAGTTGGCTGCATACCCAGCCCTGGTAGCGCACCGGCAACTGCAGGTCGGCAATGAACTGGGCCAAGCTGGCTGGCGTGTGCTCTGGGTCGGTAAGCACCACAATCACAGGGGATCCCTGTTTGAGAGCGGGTTCCAACGGCTCCATTCCCCGCCCGTGCAGACTGAGAATGGTGGCCTCCTGCCAGGGGATCTGCAGGCGGTTGAGGGCCAACTGCACCGAGCTGACTTGGGGGTAAAAAGCCAGTTGCTCCGCCGGGAAATACTGGGTCAGCAGGCGCCCAATCCCAAAAAACAGGGGATCCCCGCTGGCCAATAAAACCAGGGATCCCTGTGCCAGCTCCTTTTGCAAAAGCGGGATCCAACTTTCCACCGATCCAGTAAGCCGGATCTGGCGAGCCGGATGGTCGGCAAAGTGCTGCAGCAGGCTGGGGGGCCCGGCCAGGGTTTGCGCTTGGGAGAGGGGGGGAATCGCCCAAGAGGCCACCGAGCCATCTCCAGCTACCCCTACGACCGCAAGCTGAGGCAACCGGCTCGCCATCTAGCGTTCGACAGGCGGGTGGTACTGGCGCATGTGGTTGAGAAAATCCAGGCGCAGCTCCGCTACTTCCCGCTGCATCTCCCGCATTTCCCGAATAAAGCCCAGATGAGCCTCGATCAGGCGGCCATCCCGCTCCCGAAATTGCTCCATCATCATGGCTTGCGCTTCCCTCAGCTCGGCAAACCCGGCCTGCATATCGCGGCGAGACTCCTGGATGGCCCTCTCCAGCTCATCTCCCCGCTCTTCGTTCTGGCGAATCCGCTCCTGGTTGTGCTGAATTAACGCCCGGATCTCCTGGATTTCGGTCTGGAGCTGGGCTTCGATGGCCTGCCGCTCGGCTCGCATTGCAGCCATCTGGGCCTCAAAGCGCTCGGCAGCTTGTTGCCGCTCAGCTCGGATCTCGGCGATCTCGGCGGAGAAACGCTCGGCGGCCCGCTGCTGCTCGGCTCGGATCTCGGCGATCTGGGCTGTAAAGGCCTGCCGCATTTCCGTCATCTGGGCCTCAAAGCGCTCGGCGGCCCGCTGCTGCTCAGCTCGGATCTCGGCGATCTGGGCTGTAAAGGCCTGCCGCATTTCCGTCATCTGGGCCTCAAAGCGCTCGGCAGCCCGCTGCTGTTCGGCCCGCAGCTCTTGAAGCTGTTCTTGTTGGAGCTGAAGGTTGCGGATCAGCCACTCCTCTTGTTCGGGGGTCATGGGAAAGGTCTGAAGATGTCGTTCCAATTCTAGTCAGTTGGGAATGGGATCCCGGCGGGCGGCCAGCAGCAGAGCATTGACGATGGCAGCGGCCACCGGGGATCCGCCTTTGCGGCCCTCCACCCGAATCTGGGGGACATCCGTTTGTGCCAATGCCTGTTTGGCCTCCTCCACGGCCACAAAGCCCACCGGCACCCCGATCACCAGGCTGGGCCGGATCCGCTCTGCCCGAATCTCTTCCACCAGCGCCAGCAGCGCCGTGGGCGCATTGCCGACAACAAAGATGGCTTCCGGGTAGCGGCGGGCCACCTGGATCATCCCCTGGGCAGTGCGGGTTTGCCCTGCCGCGGGGGGGTCTTCCACCCAGTCCAAAGCGCAATAGAGCGGGATCCCCTGCGCCTCAAGGCCAGCTTGGATCCCGGCAGCCACCATCCTCACATCCACCACCACGGGCCTTTGCTGCCGCAGGGCCGCCAGCCCCACCTCGACCGCCGTGGGGCTAAACACAAAGCGATCCCGCAGCTCAAAATCGGCGGTGGCGTGGATGGCGCGGCGCACGATCTCGTAGGGGATTCCTTGCCACGGGTGGGGGCCGATCTCTTGGTCGATCTGGCGAAAGCTGGCCGCCGTAATGGGGTCTATCCAAGCTGTCTCATCCATCATCTCAGCCATCGTGGGATCCACAGGCGGAGCCATGGTCAGGCCGGGGGGTTTTCTACGTCCTGCTGACGCGGGCGGTCTTGTTCGGGGAAAGTCGTGCAGAAGGTCCAGAAAAGCTGTGCTCAAAAGGGTTATCTGAGAGAGACGCCCCTTTAGTTCCACTCTAGACGCCCCGAAGCAGCCGCTAAGATCGGTCTATGCTGGTGGAGATGGGCCTGTTGTTGTCACACGCTCCTCCCTTGCCTGAACCCAACTTTTCTCCCTCTGCTGCTGTCGGCGGGGCAAGCTCCCCTCCCCTCGCGCCGCCCCCCTCTTCGGTCGGCAACAGGGATCCCCTTGCCGTGCTCCCTCGCTATGGCCATTCCCAAACCTGGCTCTGGCGTGGCTGGTCTATCCATTTCACCTACACCCCCAGTCGCGCCCAAACCTCCAAGGGCCAGGTGAACTTGACGGCGGCTCCGGCCATCTTGATCCATGGCTTGGGAGCCTCGGTGGGCCATTGGCGCCATAACATTGTTCCCTTGGGATCCCAACGCTCCGTCTATGCCCTTGACTTGCTGGGATTTGGGAAAAGCGCCAAGCCGGAGATCGCCTACAGCGTTGACCTGTGGGTAGAGCAGGTGTACGAGTTTTGGCGAACTCACATCCAGCAGCCCAGCCTCTTGGTAGGCCATTCCATTGGGGGCCTGGTGGGGGTCATTGCTGCTGCCCGCTATCCCCAGATGGTGAAGGGTTTGTGCTTGATCAGTTGTGCCGATGGGCCTCACCCGGAAGAATTGCCCTCTCCTTGGGATGCCCTGGTTCAAGCCCTTTGCGAAGGGATCCTGGCTGTTTTGGGCTGCCCGCTCACCTATCCCCATTTGTTTAACTGGCTGCGACAAACCGAGGTGCTGCGGGCCTGGATCAAAAATGTCTACAAGCGAGACGAGCAGGTGGACGACGAGCTGGTGCAGATCTTCCAGAGGCCAGCCTTTGAGCCGGGGGCAGCCCACGTGTTTTTGGATAGCCTGAGGGCCATCCTTTGCCGCCGCTTCGACAGCCCCAAGCGCCTGCTGCCCACCCTCAAAATGCCGATTTTGCTCCTCTGGGGCCAAGAAGATCCGGCGGTGCCCAGCTTTTTGGCAGACCAATTCAAGCGCTGGCAGCCGGCTCTTACGTTGGTGAAGCTGCCAGGGGTAGGCCACTGTGCTCACGACGAGCTGCCCCACTGGGTCAACGCCCTCATTGGTGAGTGGGCGGCCAGCTTGGAGACTTGCCCCGACTTGTCCACCCACCTTCGCAGGGATCCCGCGGCTGACTAGTCCAGCCAGTTGCCCTGCCAAGGTTCAGCAGTGCCCTCCCTGCTATCGATAAACTACCCCACCGCATAGGCGGGTGGGGTTTTAGCGCTACGCGCCGCTGACGCGAACAGTAGCCCTGCAGTTGGCAAGCCAACCACGGACCTCCAGGCTGGTTTATGGCAGCCACCAAAAGTGCAATGACGTTGGCACCGTTCAAATCTGCATCCCCTTCCCAGCCACAGGCCGGGTTCACACAACGAAAACGCTTCCCTTCCCGCTGGCCAATCCACAAACACCGGTGACAAGTCTGCGAGCTGTAGGCAGGCAGCACCACCACCTTTACCCCTGCTCTTGCTGCCTTGCACAGCCTGTTAAAGAATCAAGGGGTACAGTAGCAACACTTAGCAAACCAACTTCGGAAGCAGGATGGATTAATCAGTAGTAAAGAAGTCTGCACTATCTGCTCCAGGCTATACTTCCCAACTCTGGAAAACTGCCGAATAAAATGCTTCAAAACCGACCACATCATCTCAATAGGATTCAATTCCGGCGCATACACAGGCAGGTATAGAATTCGCGCTCCTGTCCCCCT
>NZ_JANSJC010000025.1:0-37765 GCF_047462375.1 Synechococcus sp. H55.8
GGCAGAGGAAGAGACAAAAATCTCGCCGTAAAGCGGATGGGGAAACCCCACCCGCCTGCGCGGTGGGGTAGTTCATAATGCTTCTATCTCCCGGAATTTTCTATCGAAGAGCTCTCCAGGGATCCCTGTGCCTAGTTCTTCGGCAAATTTCGCTGACCTTACCCAACCATGCTGCCTGTGCGCCCCCGCGAAACCGTTTCCATGTTCACCCGCGACGGGATCCAACTGGATGCGGATGTCTATCGCCCAGAAGGCGGGGGGAGCTACCCGGTCTTGCTGATGCGGCAGCCCTACGGGCGGGCCATTGCCTCGACGGTGGTGTACGCCCATCCGCGCTGGTATGCGGCCCATGGCTATATCGTTGTCATCCAGGATGTGCGGGGGCGGGGCACCTCCAAGGGCTCCTTCTACCCCTTCCGCCACGAAGCTGAAGATGGGTTTGACGCGGTCAACTGGGCGGCTGCTTTGCCAGGGAGCAACGGTGTGGTGGGCATGTACGGCTTTTCTTACCAGGGCATGACCCAACTCTATGCCGCCTCCAGCCGTCCCAGCGCCTTGAAGGCCATCTGCCCGGCGATGCTGCCCTACGATCTCTACGCCGATGCCGCCTACCCGGGGGGAGCCTTTGCCTTCTCCAACAACCTCAGTTGGGCGCTGCAACTGGAAGCTGAGGGAGCCCGCCGGCGGGGAGAGGCCAACGCTTACCAGGCCCTCTTCAAAGCCTCCCGCAACTTGCCCCTCTACGATCCCATCCCCCTCAAGCCGGGCGTGCTGCAGCAATACGCGCCCCAGTCCTACTACTTCGACTGGCTGGAGCACAGCGAACCCGACGACTACTGGCGCCAGCTCTCCCCTCGGCTAGAGGTGGTGGATCTGCCGATGTTGCACATTGGCGGCTGGTTTGACAGCTATCTGAGTGGCAGCCTGCGCCTCTACAGGGAGATGAGTGCCCGCAGCCAAAACCCGCAACACCTGATCATCGGCCCTTGGGCCCACCTGCCGTGGGGGCGCAGGGTGGGGGCGCTGGACTTTGGCCCCGAGGCCGTCAGCCCCATCGATCGGCTGCAGGTGCGCTGGTTTGACCAGTTCCTCAAAGGCAAGGACACCGGGATCCTCCAGGAGCTGCCGGTGCGCCTATTCGAGATGGGATCCAACCGCTGGCGCAGCTTAGAGGCCTGGCCCACCCCGGAGCCAAAAGCTTTTTACCTGCACAGCACCGGCCTGGCTGCCCTCTCCGAACTTGAGGGATCCCTCCGCCCGGAACCCCCACTGAGGCAACAGTCGGATACTTTTGTTCACGATCCCTGGCGACCGGTGCCGGCTTTGGGGGGTCACCTGGTTTATCCTGCCGGGCCGCAAGAGCGCTCTGCCCTCGACTGCCGCACCGATGTTCTCACCTACACCACTCCCCCTCTGGAAACCGACCTCCTCCTGGCGGGGGATATCACGGCAGAGCTCTACGTCGAAGCCGACAGCCCCAGCTTTGATCTCTGTGCCGTGCTCTCCGTGGTCAGGCCGGACGGCCAGGTGTACAACTTTTCCCAGGGCTACCGCCGTCTGCGGGATCCCCAGCCCAATGCCCCCATCTCAATCCCCTGTCAGCCCGCCTGCATCCGCATTCCCCGCGGCCACGCCCTGCGTCTCAGCCTCAGTGCGGCCTGTTTCCCGGCCTATTCCGTCAATACAGGTACGGGGATGCGGGAAGAGCGGCTCATTGAGGCCCGCATTCTCACCCTTACTCTTCACAGCGGCGGCGACACCCCCTCACGGCTGCACCTTCCCATTGTCGAGGGGAGTTGGGGGGAGTAAAAGCTTAAGACCCTACAGCTTCCCATCCCTTCGCAACTCCTGATCACAAACAGATATCAAAAGTTAGGATAGAAACAAGCAGGGCAAGGGAACACCATGTTGCAAGACCCGAAGTTGATCCGGCATTATCAGGCTTTGACCGACGCGCTGGTGGACAGTTGGCATCGCGGCTATCGGCGCACCGACGAGCTGCGCCTGCTGGTGGATGGCTACCTGCTGGCTCTGCGAACTGGCAAGCAATTGCAGCCTTTTGAGATCTACCGCCTTGAAGACGAGGTCAACCGCTTCCTTTACGACCCGTCCAACTTCATGGAGCCGGAACTGGAGCGAGAGACGGAGCCGATGCGGGGTTATTGATACTGCATAGAGAGGGGCCGGGGGCGAGGGATCGAACGCCGCCAGGTGCCTGATAGGCTGGGAAAGATTCGGTTCCTCATTCCAATCTATGGCGGTTTGGGATACGCTGGCAACTTCCCGGCGTCCGGCTCTGCTGGGATCCGGCCTGGGCTTGGGCATAGCCCTGATCCTCTGGTACGGGGTGCTTGGCTACCACGTGCTGCAGATGGGTATCTGGCTGCTAAGTATCCTGCTGGTGGGGCTGTATGTGGCCCAGTTTCCTCCGGCTCAGCTCCCTTGGGATCCGACGCGGCTGCGCTGGCGTCAGGAGCTGCTGCACCTGGGGCTGCTGGCGCTGGTCTTCGCCCCCATCTACCTCTACGACCTGGCCAACATCCCTTTTCAAATCAACACCGACGAGATCGTCATCACCTCCATGGCGCGGCGGGCCTCAGGAGTGCGCTACCCCGATATCTTTGGGCTGATGCCGGAGTATTTCTATTTTCCCCGCTTTATGTTCAGCCTCTTCGGCGGCCTGACGCGGCTGATGGGGGGAGTCACGCTGGTGAATGTGCGCACCGTGCATGCCGCCTTCGGGGTGATCACCACCCTGGTGGCCTACGGGTTTTTTCGCGCCTTCTGGGGATCCCGGCTGGCCTTGGCGGGGGCGATCCTCTTGGGATCCAACCACGCTCTGCTGGGCATCAGCCGCATGGCGATGCGAGAGAATCTGATTGTGCTGGTGGAGTGTGCAGCTCTAGCCTTGATCTTAAAGGGCGTGCGGGAAAAAAATCCCCTGCTTTTGTATTTGGGGGGAGGGGCAGCGGCCTTCTCCCTCTACGGCTATCTGCCGGGGCGGGTGGTCATCCTGCTGGGGTTGCTGTTTGGCGGCCTCTACCTGCTCCTGGGCCGGGAGGATCTGCAGGAGGGGAATAAGCAGGTCAACCCCGTTTGGGCCCTGGCCAAGCTGACGCTGCCGGCGGCGCTGGGTTTTTTTCTGGTGGCCGCACCTATCTTGGTGGCCACGGCTACTTCTCCGCCGGCCAGCACCGAGTATGCCCGCCAGCAATTTCTCTTTTTCCCGGAAGGGCGGGCGCTGCAGCAGATGTGGGTCAATGCGGCTACACCAGCCGAGGCGGTGTGGCGCAACATCCGCAACGGCCTGAGCATGTTTAACGACCCCGGCCAGCACGACCGGGGCTATATCTACCCCAACTATGGCCATGCCTTTGTGGATCCGCTGACGGGGGTTTTGCTCTGGCTGGGCTTGGGATCCGGCCTCTACCGCCTCTGGAAGGGGCGCAGCCAACCCCACGACTGGCTTTGTATGGGCAGTTTCCTATTTCTCTATCTGCTGTTTAGCTTGGCCATCACCAAAGCCCCCAACTATACCCGCCTGCTGGTGATCCTGCCCTTTGTAGCCTACCTAACCCTGGAAGGGATCCAGGCGCTGGTAGCTCTCCTGGGACGTTGGGGATCCTCAGGGAGGAAGTGGCTGCCGGCAGTGGCGATGGCGGGGGCGATCCTGGTGATCGGGGGATGGAACTTGGCGATTTTTGGGGATTTTGTTCACAAGGGCTGGATCCAGGGCAACGATGTGGGAGCTACCGGGCGCTACGTGGCGGCCCGACAAGGGGATCCCGACCACCGCTTTTACCTGGCAGCCAGCGCCGCCTACCCCTATTTCAGTTGGGGAGAGCCTATCTATTGGCAGAGTTGGATCCAATTTTTTGCCGGGCCGGGACAGCAGGTGCAGGTCTTTTCCCCTGAGGCCTTGCCCACCCAAGACCTACAGCCGCCGTTTACCCTGTTCCTGAACCAGGGGGTATGGGATCAGCAAGGGGCAGCGCTGCAGCGGCGCTTTCCTCAAGGCCGGTTGCATCGGATCCCTGCCGAGCGGGGGCTGTGGGCCTTTGAAGTGGTGGATGCTTGAAGCGCTGGGCCAGCCGACCAAACTCTGGGTTGAGCTGGCCTTAGCAAATCGGCAGGAAGCCCCGCGCTCTTCCGAACAGTATGTGCTGTGGTGGGACCAGTAACCCTAAGGCGATGAGGCTGGGAGAATCCTTGCCCTTTGGGGCTGTCAAGAGGCGTGCCCAAGCTTGATAACCAGGTGGCGGTTCTTGTCCACCGCGATCCAGCCTTGCTGGCGGAAACGGTTCAAAAGACGGGTGATGGTGACGCGGGTGGTGCCGATGGCATTGGCCAAGTCTTGGTGGGTAAGGCGCACCTGCAGGCGCACCCCCGTCGCCACCGGGGATCCCAACTCCACCGCCAATAGGGAGAGCAACTGGCGCAGCCGCTCTTCCACCCGCCGCCGCCCGGCTAGGGCCAGCAGCGCTTCGGTTTGGCGCAGCCGCCGCACCACCTGCTTGAGCAGCCCTTGGCTCAGGGTTGCTGAGGCTTCCACCTCGGCTGCCGACAGCCGCAACACGTCAACCGCCGTCAATGCCTTGGCCTGGTAGGGATCCAACATCGTCAGCGGGGATCCCAGCGGCATGGAGGGGCCGGCAAATCCCAACAGCGCCTCGCCGCCATTGGGATAGAGAGTCGTCAACTGTACCACGCCCCGACAGACGATCACCCATTCATCCGCAAACAAAGGGATAACCTGTCCAGGACTGTAGGGAGATAAGCTGCGGCCTCGGTAGAGATCTTCTAGTAGTTGACGCTCCCGTGTAGGCAGGCCGGCAGCAAAATGGCCGGGCATCGTTTCAGGCATAAACTGGCTCCGCTAGAGCAAACTGAGCACACTGGTCGTTGGGCTTTCTCCTGCGAACCCACAGCAGCGGGGTTGGCCATCAGTGCTGAGTTCACGGCAAGAGACAGGTGTTCCCGACAACACCATACCGCTTGCCTTCCCGACTGAAGTAAAGGCAAGGTTATGCCTAGGTTAAGTCTCGCTCACTATGCCGTTACAGGGGGGGGACATCGTCCCGCTTCGCGAACGGTCTTGGGCTGCGCAGGGATCCCCCGACCGAAGTCGGCGGGAGTGTCGATGTGATCCAGTAGGATCTAAGGATGTCCAGCTCAAGCCTCTAGGAGATCTGCCGTGACGCTGATGGTTCGCGTGATTACTCCCGACCGCATCGTTTGGGATGCCCCCGCTGAGGAAGTGATCCTCCCTGCCACCTCAGGTCAATTGGGCATCCTCACCAACCATGCTCCTCTCTTAACTGCTATCGGCAATGGAGTCATGCGGGTCAAGGCCGGTGGCAAGTGGTCGGCCATTGCCGTGATGGGCGGATTTGCGGAAGTGGAAAATAACGAGGTAACCGTTCTGGTTAACCGCGCCGAGCGGGGAGAAAAAGTGGACAAGGCCGCAGCTCAGGCCCTCTTGGACGAAGCGAGCCAAGTTTTGAATACCAGCAGCGACAAGCAGGAGCGTTTGCAGGCCAAGTTGGATCAGCAGCGGGCCAGAGCCTTGATCCAAGCCGCCGAGATGGGCAGCAAAAGCTGAGGTATTCCCGCCTCTCTCAGCAGGAGCCAATTTGGTCTCGGCAGGGGATCCGGCTACGGGGCTGGCTTTGTTAAGCTGAAGCTTCTGGGGAGCTGGTGGTGCTATGTTCAGTCCTGCAATTGCCGTTCGCGTCAGCGGGACGGAATCCTTTAGCGCGTCGGCCAGCTTGAAGATTGGCCAGGTGGCAGCAGCGGCGGGGTTGCCGGTGCGCACGGTGCGCTACTACGAGTCGCTGGGCCTGCTGCGGCCAACGGTGCAGCGGTCGGAGTCCAGCTATCGCCTCTTCCATCCGGCAGTGCTGGGGCGGCTGGCCTTCATCCGCCGCTGCCAGAGCCTAGGGCTAAGCCTGGAAGAAATTGGCCAGATCCTGCAGCTCCACGACCAGGGGGAACAGCCCTGCCCGGAGATCCGCCAACACCTGCAGGAGAAGCTGCGTCAGATCGAAGAGCGGATAGCGGAGTTGCAAACTCTGAAAGGCCAAATTGAAAGCCTCCTCTCCGATTGGCGGATCCCAGCGGGATCTCCAGCCGAGGATGACGTGATCTGCCCGATTTTACAAAAGCCAGAGGCCGGCCCTGACAAGGTCGGCAGCCACTACTCGACGGTTACCGACTTGGCCAGGTTGCGGGGTTGATCCACATCGGCCCCGCGGCGCAGCGCCATGGCGTAGGCAAACAACTGCAGGGGGATGACATTTAAAACTGCCGACAACAGGGGTGTGGTGCTGGGCACCTCGATGACGTGGTCGGCCTTCTCCCTCACCTGGGTATCTTCTGGGTTGATCAGGGCAATCACCCGCCCTCCCCGCGCCTGTACCTGTTCGATGTTGGAGAGCATCTTCTCGTAGACGGGATCGCGGGTGGCAATACACACCACCGGCATGCGCTCGTCGATGAGGGCGATGGGGCCGTGCTTCATCTCCCCTGCCGGGTAGCCCTCCGCGTGGATGTAGCTGACCTCTTTCATTTTCAGGGCCCCCTCCAGGGCTATGGGGGCGTTGACCCAGCGGCCCAGGTAGAGCATGTCGGCGACGTGGTGGTACTGTTCCGCCAACTGGTCGTAGAGGGCGGCATCTTTCAGGAGCAGGCTGATCTTGCCCGGCAGCTCGATCAAAGCTTGCAGGTGGGATCGGATCTGGGCCGGGTTGAGGATCCCTTTGGCCTGGGCCAGTTGCAGGGCCAGCAGGTATCCCGCCACCAGCATGCCGGTAAATACCTTGGTGGAGGCGACGGCGATCTCCGGCCCGGCGTGAATGTAGAGAACTCCGGCATCCGCCAGGCGCGTGGCCTGGGATCCGATGGCGTTGACGATGGCCAGGGTGGGGATCCCTTGGGCGCGGGCCTCGCTCATGGCCGCCAGCGTATCGACGGTCTCGCCCGACTGGGTGAGGGCCACAAGCAGGCTGTGGGGGCGCAGCACCGGCTGGCGGTAGCGAAACTCGGAGGCATGATCCACCTGCACCGGGATGCGGGCCAGGCTCTCGATAAAGTACTTGAGCACCAGACAGGCGTGCCAGGCGGTGCCGCAGGCCACGGCATGAATCTGCTCCGTCTGGGCCAGTTGCGCCTCTGTTAGCGCCAGCTCCTCTAGAGTCACCCGCCCCTCTTCCAGATCCACCCGCCCCCGCAGCGTATCGGTGGTGGTGCGCGGCTGCTCGTAGATCTCTTTTTGCATGAAGTGCTTGTAGCCGCCCTTGGCCGCCGAGACGGGATCCCAGGCCACCGTGAGGGGGGTTTTGCGCAGCTCCTCGCCGCTGATGCGCAGGTAGCGCACGCTGGAGTCGGTGAGGATGGCCATCTCCCCATCTTCCAGAAACACCACCCTGCGGGTGTGGCGGACAATGGCGGGCAGATCCGAGGCAACGAAGTTCTCCCCCTCCCCTTCGCCGACGACCACAGCGCCGGCGTTGCCCAGGCGGGCGGCAATCAACCGATCCGGCGCCTCCCGATCCAAAGCCACCACGGCATTTCCCCCCCGCAGTTGCCCCATGACTTTGCCAAAGGCCGTCTCGAAGCAGCCCAGCTCCTCGGTGTAGAGGCCCAGCAGTTGGGCGATGACTTCGGTATCGGTTTGGGAGCGAAAGCCAACCCCTCGCCGCAGCAGCTCTTCCTTCAGCTCCAGGTAGTTCTCGACAATGCCGTTTTGGATGACCACGATGCGCCCGCGCGCGTCGCAGTGGGGGTGAGCATTTTCTTCGCTAACACCGCCGTGGGTGGCCCAGCGGGTGTGGCCAATCCCCACCTTGGCCGTGGGCATGTTGGCGGTAAGCTTCACCAGCAGGTTGTGCAGCTTGCCGGTGGCCCGCACGATCCTCAAGCCCTCTTCTGGATCCACCGTGGCAATGCCGGCGGAATCATAGCCCCGATATTCCAAAGTGCGCAGGCCCTCCAAGAGGATAGGAGCCGCCCACTGAAAGCCCACATAGCCGACAATGCCGCACATTCCTCACACCTCAACCTCAGCCACGCCAGCGGTGCAAAGCACCCTATCCGCAAAGCCTACCCCAGCTTCCGGATCCCTTCAATGGCTTTTGCCGCCGCTGCGGGAGCAGACCTCGGCAGGGATCCTGGCTTCCTCCTAGGGAACGGGCTGCTGCTCCTCAAGGGCCAGGGCAAAAGAAACGGGCGCAAAACGGAAGCGATACTCTTGGGCTGCAGCAGGCTGGATCCCGTCTTCTGTTCGCGTAAGCGGGCCGGAGGCCTTAGGGGCGCTGGAGACCAAGTTGCTCAGCCCCAGCACCAGCTCTCGCAGGCCGCGGCGAAACTGGGGATCCCCCGTCAGCTCGTCGATATCGGCGGTGATCTTTTGCGCATTCTGGAAGGTGATGCGGGCCGAGTCCAGGGTTTGGCGCAAGGTCGCCAGGGTGCCCGGATCGTTGAGGTTGGCGGCAATCTGCTGCAGGTCTTCGGTAGCTTGGGACACGTTCTCCGCCGCCGCTCGCACCTCGGCCAGGATCTGGCGCACATCCGCCTGGAGTTGCGGATCCGTCAGCAGCGGGCGAACCGCGCTCGACATGGCTTGCAGATCGGCGCTCACCTGCTGGATATTTTCCAGGGCGGCACGGAGAGAGGTGCGGTTCTGTTCCACCAGAAGGGTGAACTGATCGGCAGCCGCTTGAAAACTGCGGGCCGTTCCTCTCACAGCCCCAGCCGCGTCTTGGATAGCCGTGGCAGCCGAGGTAAATTGCGACAAGTCCAGATCTTCCGTGCGCAGGGCAGCTACTTGCTCTTTTACAGTTTCTGAGAGATCGGCCACGCTGTTGGCGACGCGGGTGATCCCTTCTAGGGTGGCGTTGAGGGTAGCGAAGAACTCGTCGTTGTTGATGCGCGTCACCAGCCGATCCACCTGAACCAGCAACTGGCCGAAATCTACCCCCGGTGTGCCCTCCACCCTATCCCCAGCGCAGATGATTTGGCTGCGGTCGCAATCGGCTGCCAGCGGGGATCCCGCTGCCGGGGCATCGCGTCGGGGCAGGATATCCATCACCGTCTCCCCCACCAACCCCGTCTGGGTGGTTACAAACAGGGCGTCGCGGGGGATGGCCAGCGGCTGGTCGATGGCCACCTGCACCTCCACTCGGGCCGCCTGGGGCAAAATCCGCTCCACCCGCCCCACGGCTACCCCCCGCAGCCGCACGCTGGAGCCTTCCGCCAGGCCAGATACGTTGGGATAGGTGACGGTAAACTGGAAGCCGCGGCTGCCGAAGCGCAAGTTGTAGATCCACAAAAACAGCCCGGCAAAGCCCAGCACCCCTGCCAGGATCAACAGGCCCACCGCCCCTTCTCGGATTGCTCGCGAACGCATCACACCTGCCCTGCCACTTGAATCGGCCCTTCTACGCTACCGCTGAAAAATTGCCGCACAAAGGGGTTATCGCACGTTTCGATCTGCTGCACGGATCCCTCCCACTGCACCCGCCCCTGGGCCAAGAGCACGATGCGGTCGGTGGCGCGGTAGATGGTGCTGTGCTGGTGGGTCACCACAATGTAGCTCTCGCAAGCTTTTTTCACCTGCTGCAGATCCCGGATGAGGTCTTCAATCACTGTGGAAGCAATGGGATCCAGGCCCGCCGTGGGCTCGTCGTAGAGCAGCAGTTGCGGCTCGTCCTGGGGCAGAGAAGGATCCTCCATAATAGCGCGGGCGAAGCTGGCCCGTTTGCGCATCCCCCCCGAGAGCTCCTCCGGCAGGCTGTTCTCCTTACCCGCCAGCCCCACTGCTTCCAGCTTGGCTGCCACCAGCTCCCGAATGCGTGCCCGCGGCAGCCGCGAGTGCTCGTAGAGCAAAAACCCGACGTTTTCCTCCACCGTCAGCGAGTCGAAAAGGGCCGCCTGCTGGAATACCATGCCTACCCGCAAGGGGGGAGTGCAGTGGCCGGCCTGAATCTCCGGCAGGGGGATGCCGCACCAGAGCACTTCGCCAGCGTCGGGCTCTGTCAGGCCAGCGATGATGCGCAACAGAGTTGATTTGCCAGTGCCGGAAGGCCCCACTAGCCCCAGAGCGTCGCCCCGATGTACCTTTAGATCGACTTGGTCAAGCACCAGCGTGGTTCCAAAGCGCTTGGAGACCTGCCGTAGCTCCACCAAGGGTACGGGATCTCCCTTCCCCGCTCCAGACTGGGGTTGGGGACTCTCCGCCGGCGGCTGCTGTTGGCCGTTCATGCTGGTGCCAATGTCCTTTCTGAAGTACTTCGCCCAACACTTCCAGCAGAGCTGCAAGATCAGGGTGCCTCCCTCCCGTGGCTTGCGTTCCATTGCTAGTTTAAGAGCCGTCGCACTACGCGAACAACTTGCTGCTGTTGCCTCCAGCAGCCAAGGCTACGGAGCACCTGCCAGCCTTCGTCTCTTAGGCTTAGATCCTCCTTCTCCACCAGACCTCCCAGGCCCAGGGATCCGGAACAAGCTGTCCGTGAGGCCCCTTAGTCCGGCTGTAGCTCGGGAGCAGGCTCGGCCTCAGGCAGGGGGGCTAGGCTGGCAGGGATCCCTTCGGTCGGGTGCAACTCTCTGAGATCGGCCAGGGTCGGCTGCGGCTGTTCATCGGCTGCCGCGCAGGAGCTTGTACGCTGCGAAAAGCCCCAGACAAACAAAGGCAGCACAGCCACCACCATCCCCCATTCCGGGAGCTCAACTTGGGGGAAAAACACCTCCAGCAGCATGAGGCTTCCCACCAGGGCGATGATGGCAAAGGCAGCATCTTCTAGGCGGGAAAACTCATCCAGCCAGCGCAAAAACAAAGAGGCCATGTAGCGCATCAAGGTGATGCCGAGAATGCCGCCGAGGATGATCACCCAAGCCTTGCGGGAGACGCCCACCGAAGCGGCGATGCTGTCGAAAGAAAAGACTAGATCCGTTAGCTCTACCATCACCAGGGTTTGCCAAAAATTAGCCTGGCGGGTGATGTCTTGCTCGGATCCTTCTTCTTCCCCGCAAAAATGCTGCCAGGCCAGCCAGAGCAGGTAACAGGCCCCGAGAAACTGAGCGGGCGGATACTCCACCAGCCAAACCGCTGCAAACACAATGGCGATGCGAAAACCATAGGCACCGATAATGCCCCAGCGCAAAGCGCGATTTTGTTGCTGAGGAGTGGGCAAATGCTTGACCAAAGCCGCCAGGGCAACGGCGTTATCGGCGGAGAGGGCCGCTTCCAAAAACACCAGAGCCACCACCAAAAAGAGATCTGTCCAAGTGAAGGACTGAATTATCCCTTGAACAAAAGCCACAGTGGTATCTATTGCCTCAATTGACATAGCAGCAAGCTTCATGTAACCCGGTAAAAAATCGTTCGTTCAGTGCAGCTAACCCCAGACCGCTATCCCAGATCTATCGACAACCCCTTCCAGGAGATTTTTAGGGTCGTTGTCGTTGAGGAAGCGCCCCAAAGACACCTGACAAAAGATACCTGGAGAAGGGATCCATCCCTCAATTCTTGGCAACAGCCTCCCAGCGGAGAAATCCAAAACCCCAGCATGGCCCGAGTATAGCTTGTCCGGCTCAGGATCGTTTTACATTTCTTAACCTTCTCTCTCCTCAGGGGGGGCAGGCGAAGGCAATCGCGCCGCCAGCCGTTGTCCACAGCGTAGGATCTGGCCTGCCAAAATGGCCGCCCCAAAGCCGTTGTCGATGTTCACCACTCCCACCCCCGCTGCACAAGAGTTAAGCATGGTCAGCAGGGCGGCCAAGCCCTGAAAACTGGCCCCGTAGCCGATGCTGGTGGGCACGGCGATTACCGGACAGTCCGCCAGGCCGGCTACCACGCTGGCCAAGGCCCCTTCCATGCCCGCCACCACGATCAGCACATCGGCTTCCAGGGCGGCGCGGTGGTGCAACAGGCGATGGATCCCGGCCACCCCCACATCCCAGAGGCGCTTGACCGCAAACCCGCAAAGCTCGGCGGTGAGAGCGGCCTCTTCGGCCACCGGCACATCGGCGGTGCCGGCGGAGATCACGCTAATCTGGCCGGGACGGCGGATGGTCTGCTGGGCCGGGATCCAGCACAGGCGGGCCACTGGAGAATACTGCGCCTGGGGCAAGCGGCAGCGGATCTGGGCATAGACCGAGGGATCGACGCGGGTGGCCAAAGCCAGGGATCCCTGCTGGTGCAGCCGTTCCAGGATCTGGGCAATTTGCTCAGGGGTTTTGCCCGGCCCCCACACCGCTTCGGGAAAGCCCGTGCGCAAGGGGCGGTGGTGATCCACGCGGGCGAAGTCCCCCACCGTCTCGAAGGGCAAAAAGCGACAGGCTTGCAGGGCTTGTTCGGGAGAGAGCCTCCCTTGAGCCACCGCCTGCAACAGTTCTTTCAAGGTTTGGTCAGAGGAAAGGGGCATAGAAAAAGGATTGGGCAGCTCTACTGGGCCAAAGACCCGCGCGGGAAAAACAACACCGGATGCCAACTTTGCCGCAGGATCTCGCCGGTGAGGCTGCGAACCGACCACTCCCAAAAGCTGCCCACCCGCGGAGAGGCGGTGGCGATGGCAGTTACGTCCTCGGCAGCAGCGGTGGCCAGGATCTCCTGCAGCGGCGATCCCACCCGTACCAGAGCCCGCACCTGCAGCGGCTGCACCTGCTCGTTCAACGGCCCGACTACCTGAGCCAAATCGGCCTCAGCCTTGCGTTTGAGCACCTCCACCGGCGTTCCCTGGTTGCGGCGGGCGCCGGGATCCACCACATAGAGCAGGGTAACCGATTGGCACTGGGAAGTCCCCGGCAGCAGTTGGCCGAGACGGCTGAGCAGTTGCCGGCGCGGCTCCTCAAAGTCAAAAGGCACCAGGAGAGAGCGAAATAGGTGGCGGCTGCGCAGGCGCAGCTCCTCGAGGGTAAAGACGGCCAGCAGTTGCGGGCGCATCACCAGCAGGGGGATGTTCAACCTAGGCAGCAGCTCCACGGTGGTGCTGCCAAACAGTTTTTCCGTGAGCAGGTTGTGGATCCCCATGCCTGTGATCAGCAGGTCGGAGCTGTAAGTTTGGATCCCTTTTAAAATCAGATCCACCGGCTGGCCCACCTGCACCAAAACCTTAGCCTCCAGCCCCTCCGGAATGGTGCCCAAAAGCTGGCGAAACTGGGCTTTCTTGGTTTCTATTTTGGGGGTGGGGTCTTCGGGAAGGCCGATATCGTCATCTTTCCAAATCAGGCTGTGCAAGAAAACAAGGCGTTGAATGCCGTTGCTGTGTAGGGCATCTAAGCACTTGCCAAACCTTTGCAGGCCATCTTGGCAATCGGTTGCAATTAAAACGTTTTTAAACATGAGGGGATAAAAAGGGCAGTGGCCGAGCTCGGCTGAAGCTGTCAGCTATCCTAAGCTAACATTCCTCTGTCCTGCTCTTGGAATTGCCGGAGGAACCAGGCACCAGCGGGTTTGCCTTTAGCGATAGGGATCCGCCAGGTTGCGAAACTGGGTGTACTGGCTTTCAAACAAAAGGCGCACGGTGCCGGTGGGGCCGTTGCGATGTTTGGCGATGATCACCTCGGCAATGCCGCGATCGCTGGTGTTGGGATCGTAGTACTCCGGGCGGTAGATCATCATCACCACATCGGCGTCCTGCTCGATGCTGTTGTGCACCAGCAGGCCGTTGGCCACAAAGTTGTGGTGGCGGGGCATTTCGATGTCGTAAACCGGCTGGGGCTCCCCCGGCTCGCTAATCGACACCACCGGATCCCAGATCAACCCTTCCTGTACCACCACCGCCACCTCCTCTTCCAGTTGCAGCTCGTCGAGGGGTTTCCATCCCTCTGACGTCAAGAAAGGATGGTTGCCGGTGGCGTGAATGGAGAAGTTGAGGCGGGTTTTCAAAAGACAGGTGGGCTGCCGGCCACTGCAAAACACCTTCACCGGCTGTTGGGGCACCAGGCGCCCGCGCCCGTTGAGGCTGAGCAGGCGGGGCAGTTCTGCTGAGGCTGGCAGGGCCGCCAGTTGTTCCAGCCGCCAGAGCTTGCCCCGATCCACGTCCATCACCTGGGTATCCCCCGCCAGGCAGCCGGATTCCCGCAAATCCGCCAGTTGCGGACGCTTATCAGAGCGCGACTCCACTGCCCGGCTGAGCTGAGAGAGCACCAGCACCGGCACCATCAGCTCTTTGGCCAGCGCCTTGAGGCCGCGGGTGATGCGCGACAGCTCCTGTACTCGGTTGTCGGCGGCGGATGCCTGCATCAGTTGCAAGTAGTCGATCAACACCAGCCCCAACGTTCCTCCTTGCTCCGCCTGCAAGCGCCGCGCCTTAGAGCGAATCTCCGTAACGGTGCAATCGGGAGTGTCGTCGATAAACAGGGGCAGTTGCGACAAAAAGCCAATCGCCTGCCCCAGACGCTGCCACTCGTGCTCGCTGATGCGCCCCGCGCGCAGGCGGCTGCTGTCGATGCGGGCCTCGCTGGCCAAAAGCCGCTGCACCAGTTGCTCCCGCGACATCTCTAGGCTGAAAATGGCCACCGGCTGCCTGACGTAGGCGGCTACATTTTGGGCAATGTTAAGGGCCAAGCTGGTTTTCCCCATCGAGGGGCGACCGGCCAGGATCACCAGATCCGAGCGTTGCAGGCCCTGGGTCAGGTTGTCGAGGTCGATGAATTTGGTCGGGATCCCAGGGATCTGAGCCCCGCTCTGGAACTTCTCCTCCAGATCCGAGAAGATGTTCACCAAAACCTCAGAAGCAGGGATGAGGCTGCGCTGCACTCGCTCTTGGGTGAGGCCAAACACCTGCTGCTCCGCCTGATCCATCACCTGAGACAGGGGCTGGCTGGTGTCGTAGGCCAGACGAGCCAGGGTATTGCTCACCTGGATCAACTGGCGGCGCATGTACTTGTCCACCACCAGGCGGGCGTACTGGTCGATGTTGACGCTGCTAACCGTTTGCTCCAGCAGACGACGAATTGCCCCTGTCCCCCCCACCCGCTCCAGAAGGTGGTGATCCGCCAGCCAGGCAGAAACCGTCATCAGATCGGTGGGTTGGCCTTGGCTGTGCAGATGCAGGGCAGCCCGGTAAATCTCCTGGTGGGCCGAGAGGTAAAACATCTCGGGACGCAGGAACTCCACCACCCGCGCCAATGCCTCGGGATCGAGAAGAATAGCCCCCAGGATCTCCTCCTCAGCCTCTATGTTTTGAGGCGGAAGCCGATCCCCACCCGTCAAGTCGTAATCGCTAATCACCACAAGCCAGGATAGAAAAACCAACCCAGCCTCTCGGCCATACGCCTCAGAGCAACGGGCTCAGTGAGCATACCCGCCGGCCACAGAGCCTCTCTCCGCGGATCCCTGCTCTCAGTCAGGCGTGACCTGAATGCGCAGCGTAGCCGTTACTTCGGGGTGTAACTTGACCTGCACGGGGTAAACCCCGGTTTTTCTGATTTCTTCATTAAGCAGGATGTTGCGGCGATCGATATCGAGGCCGCTGGTAGCCAGCACCACCTCGGCAATGTCGCTGGTGGTCACCTGTCCGAAAAGCAGATCGTTTTCGCCTACCTTCTTGCGGATGACAAAGCGACCGATGGTCTCCAAAGCCTTTTTGTAGTTTTCCGCCTGCTGCTTCTCCGCCAATTTGCGGGCAGCTTCCTGCTCCCGGCGCATCTGCTGCTCCTTGAGAAGCCCAGGTGTAAGCCGCACCGCCATCTGCCGCGGGAAAAGGTAGTTGCGGGCATAGCCAGGCTTGACGCTCACCACCTCTCCGGGGCTGCCCAAGCCAGGGATCGCCTGGCGCAGCACAACTTGCACATTGCGTTTAGACATGGAGGAAAGCACTGATTTTCTCGACAGCCTTTCATTCTAAGCATTTGCCAAGCTGATGTCAGCCCAAAGAGCTCGGAAAACTCAGCCGGCCCCAGAGCCCAGCCGTAGGCCCTTGAATCCGGGGGTCTTCACGCCGCGTTTCTTCGATCGATGGTGTTCTCCGCTGCAAGGGATCCCTGGAAAGAGCGACAAGGGGGGCTAGCTGTAGTCAGAAATAACCTGATTTTAACCTCGCGTTAACCAAAAAGGATGAACGTTATATTACATTAACGACAAGAACCAGAGTGGCAAGGATCTTTAACAGGATCCCTTGTTTTTTTGAGATCAGCCCGGCTTGAGCAGGTTCTGAGGTTAGAGCACTCAGAGTTGGATCGAGACACCATCTTCATCTGGGAGATTTCTGTATGTTGATGCTGCGCTCCTTGGGACGTCGTTCTTTCCTGAAGTCTGTCTCTGCCACTGTTGCTGGGTTTGCGGCCAGCCAGGCAAATTGGCAGCGGGTATTTGCTCAGCAGACCGTAACCATCAACGGCGCTGGAGCTACTTTCCCGGCTCCCATCTACCAAACTTGGGCTCAGGAATTTGGCAAGAAAAACCCTAACATCCAAGTCAACTATCAGTCGGTGGGGAGCGGTGCCGGACGGCGGCAATTTGTGGCTCGCACTGTCGATTTCGGCGCCAGCGACAGTGTGCCCCGTCCCGAAGAGATCAGCCAGATCGAGAGTGAAGCCAACCCTCCCAAGGGCATGGTGGCCGTGCCGATGGTGGGGGGGGCAGTGGTGCCAGCTTATAACATCCCCGGCGTGGGCCCCGAAATTCGCCTCTCTCGCCTGGCGCTGGTGAATATCTTCTTGGGCAAAATTAAGAACTGGAACGATCCGCTGCTGGCCGGCCTTAATCCAGGGGTGACTCTCCCGGATTTGCCGATTACCGTTGTGCACCGCTCCGACGGCAGCGGCACCACCGACATCTTTACCACCCACCTCAACGCCATTAGCCCGGAATGGCGGCAAAAAGTGGGTCGTGGCTCTTCCGTGAACTGGCCAACCGGGGTGGGAGCTCGCGGTAACGAAGGCGTTTCCGAGCAGATTAAGCAGATCCCTGGCGCGATCGGCTATGTAGAGTTCGGCTTCGCCAAGCTCAACAACCTGAACATCGCTCGCCTGGAAAACCGGTCGGGCAAGTTCGTCACCCCCAAAGTTGAGACGGAGCAGGCAGCGCTGGCCAAAATCAAGCTCGACGAGCGGCTGTTGGGGGTTGACCCGGATCCCGCCGGGGAAGACTCCTACCCCATTGTGGGCTACACGTGGATCTTGGCCTACAAAGTCTACCCCAAAGCTGAAACCTCCAAAGCTGTCAAGGAGTTTCTCCGCTACGGCCTCACGGAAGGGCAATCCTTCGCGGAGCCGCTGGGCTATGTGCCTTTGCCGGAAGAAACGCGGCAGAAAGCTCTGGCTGCTCTGGAAAACATCACTCCGTAGAAGTTTGTACCCCCCACCCGGCAGATGACTACTACTTTTTCGGAGAGCAGTTCTCTATTTCGGCCCCGGCCCGTCTTCCAGCGCCGGCGCGACTGGTTGTTCATCTGGGCAACGCGGATTGCCGTCTTTTTCTCGGCTTTGCTGCTGTTGTGGATTGCCCTGGAGATTGGGATTCAGTCGCTACCTGCCATTCAGAAGTTCGGGCTGGGCTTTCTCTGGGGCACCACCTGGGATCCTGTTGAGAACAACTACGGCGCTTGGCCCCAGATCTACGGCACCCTGGTGACTTCTCTGATTGCCCTGATCGTGGGCGTTCCTTTTAGCTTCGGCATCTCCATCTTTTTGAGCGAGGACTTTTTGCCCAAGTCTTTGCGCACAGTCTTGATCATCGTGGTGGAGCTGCTGGCAGCCATTCCCAGCGTGGTCTACGGCATTTGGGGGTTGTTTATCTTCATTCCCTTCTTTCGCCCGATTCAGATGTTCTTGTTCCAGAACTTCAGGTGGTTGCCCATTTTCAGTACGCCACCGGTGGGGCCGGGGATGCTGACGGCAGGGGTTGTCTTGGGGATCATGATCATCCCCATCATCACTGCCATTGCCAGGGAAGTGCTGGTGGCCGTTCCGCCGGAGTTGCGGGCGGCTGCCTATGCGATGGGGGCCACTCGCTGGGAAGCCATCTTTGGTGTTGTGCTGCCGGCGGCCATTGGCGGCATGCTGGGGTCGGTGGTTTTGGGTTTGGGACGTGCCTTGGGGGAGACGATGGCAGTGGCGATGCTAATTGGTAATGCCCGCGGTATTAGCGTCTCGCTCCTGGCTCCTGCCAGCAACATCCCGGCCCTGTTGGCCAACGAGTTCGCAGAAGCAGGCCCTGAGCAGGTGGCAGCGCTCATGTATGTGGCCTTGATTTTGTTGGCCATCACTCTGGTAGTTAACATTGCGGCGGAGCTGATGATACGCCGTGTCAAGTTCGCGTTGACAGCTTCGCGGGAGTAGAGGAACATGACGACGCAAGTTCAGGCGGTAGAGCAAGGCAATTTGTTCAAGCGCAGAGCAAAGTCCTGGCGGCGCGTCTTCTTGGATGTAGGAATGACAGCGCTGACAGTTTTCTCCAGCATCTTTGCCATTTTCGTGCTGGTTCTCATCCTCTACTACGTTTTCACCAGAGGCATCGAGCGCTTGAACTGGCAAGCGCTGACCCAACTTCCCCCTCCTCCCGGCGATCAGGTGGGGGGATTTGGCAATGCGGTGCTGGGGACGGTTATTGTGGTGTCGATTGCTATCGCCATCACCTTCCCCATCGGACTGTTTGCTGCCATCTATCTCTCGGAGTTTGGCCAAAACAGCCCCACAGCTTCCTTTCTGCGCTTCATCATCAAGGTGTTGACGGGGGTTCCCTCTATCATTGCCGGGGTGTTTGCCTACGGGGTGCTGGTGCTCTCCACCAAGACCTTCTCCGCCCTTTCCGGCGGGATGGCTCTATCGGTGTTGACTCTGCCCATCATTATCTTGTCTTGTGAAGAGGCGCTGCGCCTGGTGCCGGCAGATACGCGGGCTGCTGCCTATGCGTTGGGAGCTTCGCGGGTACAGACGGTGTTTCGCGTGGTGTTGCCGGCAGCTCTGCCGGTGATCCTGACGGGGGTGACGTTGGCCATTGCCCGCGCTGCGGGTGAGACAGCGCCTCTGATCTTCACTGCTTTGTTTAGCTTCCTCTGGCCCAGCGGTCTGTTAAAGCCAGTAGCCTCACTGGCTGTGTTGATCTACAACTTTGCCCTCGTTCCTTTTGAAAACCAGCAGAAGATCGCCTGGGGAGGGGCTTTGGCTCTGGTGATTTTGGTGTTGATCACCACAGTCAGTTTCCGGCTCATCGTCAGTCGTCGGCAGGAAACCATCACCATCTAATCCCTCTCACCTGTTGCTTTAACCCAATCTAGGCTTTGCAGTGACGTTATCTCCTTCGGTACTCCTATGCGCTCTCCACTCTCTGACAAGTCCGGCTCTCCTGAGAAATCCACCCGTTTGGAGGTTGAACTAGAGACGCGGGATTTGAGCGTCTACTACGGCTCCCACCTAGCGGTTAAGCAGGTTTCCCTGAAGATCCCGAAAAATCACATCACAGCCTTCATTGGCCCCTCAGGCTGCGGCAAGAGCACCATCTTGCGCTGCTTCAACCGCATGAACGATCTCATCCCGGGAGCAAGGGTAGAAGGCTCGGTCATTTTTCACGGAAAAAATATCTACGACCCTGATGTGGATCCCTCTGAGGTGCGCCGGCGGGTTGGCCTGGTGTTTCAGAAGCCCAACCCCTTCCCCAAATCTATCTACGACAATATAGCCTTTGGGCCACGGATCAATGGCTATCAGGGGGATCTGGACGAGCTGGTGGAGCGTGCGTTGCGCCAGGCCGTTCTCTGGGATGAGGTGAAAGATAAGTTAAAGCTGAGCGGTCTTTCCCTCTCCGGCGGACAACAGCAGCGCCTCTGCATTGCTCGCACCTTGGCCATTCAGCCGGAAGTGATCCTGATGGACGAGCCCTGCGCCTCGCTGGATCCGATCTCCACGCTGCGCATTGAGGAGCTGCTTAAGGAATTGGGGCGTCGCTACACGATCATCATCGTCACCCACAACATGCAGCAGGCGGCGCGGGTCTCTGACTTTACGGCTTTCTTTAACACCGAGGTGGACGACGAAGGGGTTCGCTACGGACGCATGGTGGAGTTCGACCGCACCGAGAAGATCTTCAACTCTCCCGTCAATCGCGAGACGGAAGAATACGTGAGCGGACGCTTTGGCTAATCCCCCGCCAATTTCTGCTGGCGCCAAGCCAGATCTGGTCGAGAGGGATCCCGCTCTCCTATCCTGAGAAATTGGAAAATCGGGTAGGAGCTGTTAACAGCAGTAGTGAGATGGCCGAGCGGGTGCGCCTGGATAGCTGGTTGGTGGAGCGGGGATATTTCTCTTCCCGCCAGCAGGCCCAGCGCGCCATCCTCGCAGGCGAAGTTCTCCTCAATGGGGTGCGGGCGGAGAAGGCTGGAGCCTGGGTGAGCGGGGATCCCGTAATCCACATCCAGTGTAAGCCTGCTTTTGTCTCGCGAGGAGGAGAAAAGCTGCAGGGGGCGCTGCAAACCTTCTCTGTTCAGGTGCAGGGCCGTATTTGTTTGGATGCGGGCATCTCCACGGGGGGCTTTACCGATTGCCTACTCAAACAGGGGGCCCAGCGGGTCTATGGGGTGGATGTGGGCTATGGGCAGTTGGCCTGGTCTTTGCGAACCGACCCGCGGGTGATCCTCAAAGAACGAACCAACTTGCGCCACCTGCAGCCGGCCGATCTCTACGGAACCGAGGTGCCCACCCCAAGCTGGGCGGATCTGGCGGTGGTGGATCTCTCTTTTATTTCCCTAACCAAGGTGTTAGATCCTTTGTGGAAGCTGTTGCGGTCGCCGCGGGAGGCTCTGCTGCTGGTCAAGCCCCAGTTTGAGGCGGGCCGAGGCCAGGTGGGCAAAAAGGGAGTCGTGCGGGATCCGGCCATCCATGCCCGCGTGCTGCAGACGGTGATGCAGGCGGCAGTGGCCCGCGGCTGGCAGGTGCAGGGCTATACCTGGTCGCCCATCACCGGCCCTGCCGGCAACATCGAGTACTGGCTCTGGCTGGCGGAAGGAGAAGGGATCCCTCTCCCCGACACCGGTGCGCTACAACAGATGGGCGAACAGGCAAGAATAGCCTTGCACCCATAAAGCGGCACATTTGTCAATACGTCATTATGCTCAATTGAGAACGATGAGCGCAGCCATTGAAGAATTGTTTCAGGAAGGGATCCGGCGCTACGAGGCGGGGGAAGCAGCCAAGACGCTGATCCCTTCCTTTGAGGCTATCTGTAAGGGATCCCCGAAGGCGGCAGCAGCCTGGACTTGCCTGTCTTGGCTCTATCTTTTGGAGGGGCAAGCGGAAAAAGCCCTGAAAGCCGCCCAAACTGCCGTGAAGCTGGATCCGGTGGACGCCCAGCCGCGGGTGAACTTGACTTTGGCGATGCTGGAGCTGAAAAAAACGGGGGTACGCCAGCAGGTGGAGACCATCAAGCAAATCTTGGCGCGGGATCCCGAGCAGATCGAGGGGGTCAAATCCAACTTGGCAGAGGGAGGGAAGCGCCGTCCCGCTTGGCCTCACCTGAGCAAGATGCACCAGTGGCTATTTGAAGAAAATTAGGCAGGCTTGACCCAATTTTGCAACAAGAATTTAGAAAAATCTAGAGCTTGTCAATTTAATCTGCAACTTTTAACAATATTCTCATAGAGTTGGTGCTAGACTTCTCTTACCAAATCGCAAGACGGTATTTATTCACCGCTGTGAGCTAGCTTGCATCACACCCAAGCCTATGGATTGGTTGGGCTTTGAGGAGATGCGAGGGGTTTGGTGCATCCTAGTTCTGTTTGATGTGACACTTCTTGCACTGACTTGCATTGAAATTGAGTCCTGCTTTTGATTTTTTGGCTGTAAATTGGAGGAACTTTAAGATGAACCGTCAGACTGTTTGGGTTAAAGGCGAGACCCGCAACCACCAGGGCCACTTCATCCCTCAATCCGAATATACGTTGGTCGATGTTGACCAAAATGGCTGGGCGCTGATCTGTGTTGACAATGCCCGCTGCTATTATGTGGATCCCGAGCAACTCCGCTTTGAGGCGGGATGAGGTCTGCTGCTGCCCATTGAGAGCTTGCTGACGAGGGTTTCCTAGGAGAGCAGCATCCTCCCCATGCCTTTGGGCGTGGGGTTTTTGTCTCTTTATCAATTTATCAATACATAGGGTCTGGTTGGTCGCAGACCCTTTTGCCTCCACTCAGAGAAATCACAAAAGCTACGACGAACTGCGCTCACGCATGGCTTCGGCCAGCAATTGGGCCACCTCGGGGCGGGAGAACTCGGGCGGGGGGATCTCGCCGCGGCGCAGCATTTCCCGCACCTTGGTGCCCGACAGGTGGATGCGCTGGTGGGGCTGGCTAGGGCTGGTCTTGGCCGTGGCCATGGTGCCGGTGACGGTGCAATAGAAGGCGTGTTCAAACTTGAGGGGGATGATGCCCAGTTCCTCAGGACGGAACTCATCGAAAATGTGCTGGGCATCGTAGGGGCCGTAGTAATTCCCCACCCCGGCATGATCCCGGCCCACAATGAAATGGGTGCAGCCGTAGTTTTTGCGAATGAGAGCGTGGAAGATGGCTTCCCGCGGGCCGGCATAGCGCATGGCCGCAGGGTTGATGGCCAAAATGACCCGCTCCTTGGGGTAGTACTTTTCAATCAGCACCTCATAGCAGCGCATGCGCACCTCGGCGGGAATGTCGTCGCTTTTGGTGGCCCCCACCAGCGGGTGGAGAAACAGCCCGTCCACGATTTCCAGCGCGCACTTCTGGATGTACTCGTGGGCGCGGTGGATGGGGTTGCGGGTTTGAAAGCCGACAATCGTTTTCCAGCCTCTTTCCCGAAACAGTTGCCGCGACTGAGCCGGGTCGATCTGGTAGGCCGGGAAAAGGGGATGGGGATCCCGCTGGAAGAGAGTTACAGGGCCAGCCAAATAGACGGATCCCTGTTCGTAGAGCACCTTCACCCCCGGATGCTGCTCATCGGTGGTGCGGTAGACCTGCTGCGCTTCGCGGGTTTTGTCGTAGGTGAACTTCTCGGTCAATTCCAACAGGCCCAAGAGCCTGCCCTCGCCGTTGGCCAGGGCAATGGTCTGCCCTTCCTTGAGATCGGCGGCTATCTCGGCAGCAACCGGCAGCGTCACCGGCAGCGACCAAGCCAGGCCATTGGCCAGATGCATCGTCTCCAGAACCGACTGGTAATCTGCCCGCCCCATGAAGCCGGTGAGCGGGCTAAAGCCCCCAATGGCGATCATCTCCAGATCCGACTGAGCCCGCTCGTCGAGGTAGAGGATGGGGCAGTGTTCAGCTTTGGAGCGCAGCTCTTGTGCCTGCTCGGGCGGGGCAATGCGGTTAACCAAAGTGCCCCCATGGGGCGGAATGGCATCGCAAGAAACAGTCATCTTCGCCTGGGATGAAGTCATAGCGTGAAGACCAGAACGGCAACCGAGCAGACAGGGATCCCTAACCCTACACCCTTCTTTCCTCGGGTGCAATCCAGGATAGTACCCACTGCCTAGTCCAGCATGTAGGGCGGCATATCTTCGTCGGTGGGCGACACATTGTCGAAGATGGGCCGATTCATGATCTTCTTCTGCGCCTGCAGCGGGGAAGCGGAGGGTTGGGGCCTAGCCGGGAGTGGAGCTTGTCCTCGGCGGCTTTGCAGTTCCTGAATGGTCTTGGCCCGCTCGTCTGCCACCGCCTGCAACTGGGCCAGCGCCTTCTGCAATTCGTCCCGATGGGCAGTGACTTGCTCAAGCTGAGCTTGCAAGGCAGAGACTTTGTTTTGGTAGTCCTGCAAGCGTTGTTGAGCTTCGGCCAGTTGGCTTTTGAGAGTTGCAATTTCTGGCGATTCTGGGGCTGGTTCTGTAGGAGACTGAGAAGACATCGTTGTCGGCTCCTCGCCCGTGGGAGTAGATTCTGCAGAGGTGGGCTCTGAACTGGTTTTAGCACTGGCCTTACGCCGAGTGCGGGAAGTTTCTCCTGAAGAAGGAAAGAGGCTACGGTCCGATCCAGTCACAAGAGCACCTCATGTTCGACAAACTGCACCAATCGCTGACACACCACCGAGCCAGGCCGATAGTCCATGACCGTCAAGCCGTAGTCAAAAGCGGTGCGCAAATCGCTGCTATCTGGAATGGTAACGGGTGAAAGCACATCCGCAAAAATCTGTTGCGCTTGCACATACAATTGCCCGGTATGGGATCCCGACCAGATGCCCCCCGGCAAGTAGCGGTCGTCCAGCATGGTCAAGACAGCACGGGCCTGGCTCAACTGACCTTTCAGGGTCTCAATGTAGCGTAGGGTCACCTCTGTACAGGAGAAATCGGCGCGGTTGAGCCGGGTCGGGATCAACACCCGCTGGGCTGCCCGCAGGGCGTTGGCCGTGAGGGCATTCAGTTCCCCCGGCGTATCGAGAAAGATAAGATCGTAATCCGGCAGCAAGGGATCCAACTGGTGCTGCAACAGGTGTTGCCCTGCATCGCCGGCAGCCGCCAATTGGGCCGCCACTTCCGCCATGGTGCTGTGGGAGGGCGCCACATCCACCCCCTTGTCGGTGCAATAGATCACCTCTTCCAAAGAGCATCGATGCTGCGGGTGCAAGCTGGCCCAGACTGTTTCCTCGGGGGGCAGGGATCCCACCTCTTCCAGGTAAAAGCTGCTGGCGGTGGCCTGGGAGGTGAGATCGATGAGCAGAACTCGGTAGCCCCGTTGAGCCGTTAACTGGGCCGCGTGGACGCAGAGGGTGGACTTGCCGGTGCCCCCTTTGTTGTTGGTGAAGGCCAGGATACGCGCCATCGGTATTGGTGCTTCTCACATTCTGTTTCGTCAACTGGTTCTCCTTGCCGGGACGGCGGTTGAGGTGGCCCCGCAGCAGTCTATGCTATTGGGTGTAGCTTGGTGGAGGACAACCATGCGCGATGTACTGGCGATCATCCTGGGAGGCGGGCGTGGCACCCGACTTTATCCCCTGACCAAGCGCCGCGCCAAGCCGGCTGTGCCACTAGCCGGCAAATACCGCCTCATCGACATCCCGGTCAGCAACTGCATCAATTCCGATATCGACAAAATCTACGTCCTCACCCAGTTCAACTCCGCCTCTCTCAACCGCCACATCGTCAACACCTACCGCATGTCTCCCTTCACAGGCGGCTTTGTGGATATTTTAGCGGCCCAACAAACGCCCGATAACCCGGATTGGTTTCAGGGCACCGCCGATGCTGTGCGCCAATATCTCTGGCTGATGGACTCTTGGAAGCCACGGGACTTCCTCATCCTGTCTGGGGATCACCTCTACCGCATGGACTACCGCCCCTTCATCCACCATCACCGGCAGACCGGAGCCGATGTGACGCTGGCGGTGCTCCCCTGCGAAGAAAAAGTGGCCTCAGGTTTTGGCCTGCTCAAGATCGGCGAGAACGGTCGCATTGTCGATTTCAAGGAAAAGCCGCAGGGGGAGCTGCTGCAAGCCTGTCAGGTGGATACCCAAGCCCTCGGCCTTAGCCCGGAAGAGGCCAAGGCCAAGCCCTACATCGCCTCGATGGGAATCTACGTATTCCGGCGGGAAGCCCTCATCGAGATGCTGCAGGTGAAGGAGCACACCGACTTCGGCAAAGAGGTGCTGCCGGCAGCCATTGGCAAGTACCATCTGCAGGCTTACCTCTTCAAGGGCTATTGGGAAGACATCGGCACCATCGAGGCTTTTTATCGGGCCAACCTGTCGCTGGTGCAGCAGCCCAACCCGCCTTTTAGCTTCTTTGACAGCGAAATGCCCATCTACACCCGCCCGCGCTTTTTGCCCCCCAACAAGATTCTCGATTCCCACATCGTCAATTCCATCATCGCCGACGGCTGTATCATCAAAAATGCCCAAATTCGCAATTCCATCATCGGCATTCGCAGCCGCCTGGAAGCCAACACCATCATAGAAAACACCCTCGTCATGGGGGCCGATTACTACGAGTCGGCAGAAGAGCGCCAGGCCAAGCTGGAGGCCGGGATCCCACCGGTGGGCATCGGGGCCAACTCCCACATTGTCAACGCCATCGTGGACAAGAACGCCCGCATCGGGCGCAACGTCCGCATCCTCAACAAGGATCACGTCAGCGAAGCGCAGCGGGAAGAGGAAGGGATCTGGATCAGCAACGGCATCGTCACCATCATCAAGGACTCGGTGATCCCGGACAACACCGTCATTTGATCGGGGGAGGTCGGCTCTGGCCAAGAACCTGGCTGGCGAGCGCTGAGGAGGCGCTGTTAAGCAAGATGAAGAGGAATCAAGAGGCTTTTGCCGTTACAATAGATTACGATAAATATTGAGAGCTTTAAAAACAGATTGTGAGATCCCTTGAGCGTGCTGAACAGGATTTCCTCGGTTGCCGACCTAGAAGTTTACGATCCGCAATTTATTGCTCGTTACTACCGCTGGCGCCTGCCGCAGGTGATCGGTCGGGCGCTGGCCATTCTCTGGCCCTTTCTCTGGTTTGTCCTCTGTCTGCGCTGGGATCGCCTGTGGGGGCAGACGGAGCGCAATGTGGCGGAGCGCTCGGCCCAGTTGCGCAAGCTGCTCACCGACCTGGGGCCCACCTTCATCAAGGTGGGGCAGGCCCTCTCGACGCGACCGGACTTGGTGCGCAAAGACTACTTGGAAGAGCTGACCAAGCTGCAGGATCAACTGCCCAGCTTTCCTTCCCAGGAGGCGTTTGCCCGCATCGAGTCAGAGTTGGGCCGTCCGATTAGCGAAATTTACGCCCAGATCTCTTCCGAGCCGGTGGCCGCGGCCAGCCTAGGCCAGGTTTACAAAGCGCAACTGCACAGTGGCGAATGGGTGGCGGTCAAGGTGCAGCGGCCCCACCTGCGGGAGCGGCTGAGCCTAGATCTGTACCTCATCCGCTGGGCCTCCACCTGGCTGGGTTCCTGGCTGCCCCTGAACCTGGGCAACACCTTGACGGCGGTGGTGGATGAGTTTGGTTACAAGCTTTTTGAGGAGATCGACTACCTGAACGAAGGGCAAAACTGCGAGCGCTTTGCCGAATACTTTCGCGGCGATCCCGATGTGTATGTGCCGCGCATCTTTTGGGCCTACAGCACCCGCCGGGTGTTGACCCTGGAGTGGATCGACGGCATCAAGCTCACCGATGTGGAGCGGATTCGAGCCGCCAACTTGGAGGTCAGACAACTGGTGCGCATTGGCGTGGTGGCTGGCCTGAAGCAGTTGCTGGAATACGGCTTTTTCCACGCCGATCCCCATCCGGGCAACCTGTTTGCCCTGGCCGATGGCCGCCTGGCCTATATCGACTTCGGCATGATGGACCAGCTCACCGAAGAAATGAAGGAATATCTGGTGGACGCGCTGGTTCACCTGGTGGATCGCGACTACAACGCCTTAATCGACGATTTTATTCATCTGGGCTTTTTACAGCCGGATGTCAACCGCCAAGAGCTGATCCCTGCTTTGGAGACGGTGCTGGCGGATGTGTTGAACCAGGAGGTGGGCAACTTCAACTTCAAAACCGCCACCGACCAGTTCTCCGATTTGATGTACCGCTACCCCTTTCAGGTACCCTCCCACTTTGCGTTGGTAATCCGCTCTTTGGTTACTCAAGAAGGGGTGGCTCTTAGCCTCTATCCCCAGTTTCGCATTGTTGGTGTGGCCTATCCCTACGTGGCCAAGCGCCTGCTGACGGATGAGTCACCCCGCATTCGCCAGCGGCTGCTGCAAGTGCTGATTAAAGATGGCAAGTTCCGCTGGAACCGCCTGGAGAATTTGATCCAAATTGCCCGCAGCGATGGGGGGCTGGATTGGATCCCCACTGCCCAAATGGGTTTGCGCTACTTGATGTCGGAAGAGGCCCGCGAGCTGCGCCGCCAGTTGGTGCTTTCGCTTACGGAAGATGACCGCCTTCACTTTGAGGAGCTACAGCGGCTGTGGCATGTGGTCAGCCCCGACTTGTCTCCAACTCACCTCTGGCAGGCGGCACTGGGATCCCTGCCCGGCGATCTGCAACATGCTTTGGCCGAGTTGAGGGAACAGATGCAAGCCCACCTGGAGCGGCTCAGCCACTGGCGACTTCCCCAGCCCTGGCCGAATTTGCTGGCGGGAGTGGGACAGGAAAGGTAGAACAGAAGAAGATAGCTTAAGTTTGGTGAGCTGGACAAAAGCGTGGCAGATCAGAAAGGTGACTTCATTGCCGGTGTGGTAGCCGGCGCTGTGTTGGGCGGGATCATCGGCGGGGTGATCGCCTTTGTGCTGGCCCCCCGACTGAGCAAGGGATCCGCCGAAGGCCAGCGCCGCGATCCCGACCGTCTCAACGGCACCTCTGTCCCTCCTGAGCGGCCGCGCCTCCGAGTCTCGGGTGAGCCGGCTGTGCCCAGCTCCAGCGACTGGAGGGAGTGGGAACAGGAAACAGAGCGGATTGCCCAGGCCCGCCGCACCCTCGAAGCCAAGATTGCCGAGTTGAACGAGGCGATCCAGGCCACCCGCGCACAACTGCTTGTCAAGGAAATATCTTCTAGCGCTGTCGAGGAAAAGCCTTAAGCAGGGGATCCCTGTCCATGCCAAACTAGAGGCGGCACTGGCTTTCTCCCCTGAGGGGTGCCAGTGTTCTCGTCTCTCGGCTGAGTTGCCCTCCTGGATCAGGTCTGCCTCTGCCGACAGCGCTTAAGTTGAGATGAGTTGAAGAGTCGTTCCCTCGCTGTTTCTAACCATGATGCTCAGCCCTTTGTTGCTCCCTTGGACAGACGGCCTCTCTCTGGGGCTGGTCTACGGCAGTGCCGCGTCTTTGCTGTTTCGCTCCCTTTACCAGTTCATCGTCATTTACAATGCCCTGCTGATTGTGCGGATTTTGCTGAGCTGGTTCCCGCAACTGAACTGGTCGAACCCCATCCTGTCGGTGCTCAGCCAGCTCACGGATCCCTATCTCAACCTCTTCCGCGGCCTCATCCCCCCCATCGGCGGCTTGGACTTCTCCCCCTGGTTGGCCTTCATTTTGCTGAGCTTTGCCATGCAGGTGGTGGGCCAGTTTGCCTAATTGCTGTACCACTGTGCAGATCCCTGGCGCTGCCCACTACTGGCTGCTCAATGCCCAGGTTCCCGTCTCGGTGCTCAAAGATGCGGTGCCAGGGGCCATCCCCAACCGGGAGGGCCTGGTGCTATTGGATCTGGAAATTAGGGAGGGGCGAATTGGCCACATCCGAGCGGCAACAGGGATCCCGCCTCAGGGGATCCCGAGTGTAGATCTAAGGCGGGGACAGGTGTGGCCCTGCTTTGTCGATATCCACACCCACCTGGACAAGGGGCACGTGTGGCCGCGCACCCCCAACCCCGACGGCACGTTTGCCGGGGCAATCCGGGCCGAGCAGGAAGACTGGGCCAAAATGGAGCGGGCCTACGCCGGCAGGCACGAAAAACTTTGGCAGGATATCTACCGCCGCTGCGACTTTGGCCTGCGCTGCAGCTATGCCCATGGATCCCAGGCGGTGCGCACCCACCTGGTCTGCAACGGCCCCCACGCCCAGGTGAGTTGGGAGGTGTTTGCCCAGTTGCGGCAAGAGTGGGCGGGCAGACTGGAGCTGCAGGCAGTGACGTTGACCCATTTGGACTTCTTTCTCACGCCGGCAGGGGAGAAGCTGGCGGACAAGGTGGCAGAGCTGGGCGGGATCCTGGGTGGAGTAGCGGCGATGGGGCCGGAGCTGGATGAGCAGTTGGAGCGGGTGTTTGCCCTGGCCCAGGAGCGGGGGCTGGATCTCGACTTCCACACCGACGAGACGGAGGATCCGGGATCCCTCACGTTGAGACACGTGGCAGCAGCAACCTTGCGCCATGAGTTTTCCGGCCAGGTGGTGTGCGGCCATTGCTGCAGTTTGGCGGTGCAGCCGCCGCAGGTGGCCCACCAGACCATGGCCCTGGTCAAAGAGGCGGGGATCGCCGTGGTCAGCCTGCCCATGTGTAACCTCTATTTACAAGACCGCCGCCCCGGCCACACGCCCCGCTGGCGGGGGGTAACGCTGCTCCATGAGCTGAAGGCTTTGGGCGTGCCGGTGATGATAGCCAGTGACAACTGCCGGGATCCTTTCCACGGCTTCGGGGATCACGACGGCCTAGAAGTGTTTCGGGAGGCCACCCGCATCCTGCACCTGGACACCCCCTACGGGGATTGGCCGCAGGCCATCACTGCCACCCCGGCCCGTAGGATGGGCTTGGTAGAGGCCGGGCAAATTGGGGTGGGCCTGTCGGCAGACTTGGTGCTGTTCAAGGGCCGGGGGTTTGACGAGCTGCTTTCCCGACCTCAGCATGACCGAGTAGTGTTGCGCCAAGGTCAGCCTATCGATACCACGCTGCCGGACTACAGCGAACTGGACGATCTCAACGCAGGGGCAGATTGCAGCTCATAGAGTAGGTTGAGCTCCTTACTGCTGCGGATTATCTAAAGATCGCTCTCAAACTCCTGGGTGCAGAACTTCAAGGCTCGGCAGTTTTCTGCTACGGTGCGCCTTACGGTCTCCGGCATGCCTTCCGGTATTTCCGCTTCGATTTCCAGGGTGATTTTGACGGTGGATCCCGGCAGATTGGTCAGGTGCCGGATCACCTCTTCGGCGAGGGTGGCAATATCTCTGTTGATTCGCAAGGGATCGGCAATTTCTACCCTGCCATAGAAGCGCCGGGGCAGCTCAGGAGAGATTGGGGCAAGGGGTTGATTCTTATCCTGTCTACTATCTTTTATGGCTATTACTTCAGCTTGCCCTGACGGGGCATCGGTATCAGGCCGAGGGGGAGGGAAGCTGTGCTCGTTGAGTTGCCGTAGGGCAATTTCTGGCTTGACCAGCAGCCCATTTTCATTGAGGGCGGCGTTGACACTGGTTGACGCTCTCAAGCCAAGATACTTGCCCCTAGCTTCGTCAAAACTTTCAGCGTAGGCAAAGCTTTCCCGCCAGGTTTCTGAGGCAACGCCATCTTGAACAGCCTGTAACAAGACCAACTGATTTTTCAGGCGAGGCAGATAGGGGTACTGGGTCAAGCACTCCCACAGCCGTTTTAAACTCACATGATCTGCCTCCCGCCAGAGAAACTTGTCCAAAACATCCAAGCGCAGGTTGAGGGCAGAATAACTGACCACTAGATCACCTTCACGAACAGCCTTGCGGCTGGCTTGCAAAATGGGAGAGTCTTGTTCTTGCAAGCGAGTTTCTTTCCACTCAATGCCACCCTGGGGATCGGGCTGAGTTGGGATCAAAAGCCACTGGTAGGTTTCCCGTAGACTGATATCAACTGCCCTGTTCGACTCTTCTAGCTTGGTGTTGGCCTGCTTGGTTTGAAAGGCATCGAGGTTGAGGATGTCTTTCTCTTCCTCGATTCCCTTCCACGCCAAATACTGAGCTGTATGGCGTTCCAAGTTTTCCAATTTGGCTTTGTCGGGAGCCAAAAATAGGAGCATGTTTTTGTGGTAGCGAGGGCCGCTGCCGCGGCGCTGCAGAACTTGCTCTGCCCATGCCCGTCCTTCGCTGTTTTGGTTACCTCGGCTGTGGGGATATTGAGGAGAAAGGACGACCAGCCGCACCCCCAAGCTGTCGTCGGGGATGTCGGCGGTAGATTCGGGAGCGATGTGCAGGGCGCCGAATTCGCCTCGGCTTTTGTCGGCTCTGAGACGGCGGAGGAGCTCTTCCCAGATGGAGTGGCGCTCGTTTTGCAAAAGCTGCTCAGCCCGTTCCTGGGCGGTGCGGTTGACGTTGGGCTGGGTGGAAACCCAGTAGCGATTGCCATCCACATAGAGGTAGGTGGCTTGGTCGGAAAGGCGCCGCAAGGCATCGCTAAAAGTGTTTACATGTTCCCCCGGTTGGACACAGCCCAGCTTGATGCGGCGCTCCTCTAGGCCTCGGTTGGCAGCCCGCAGGGTGGGGGCGGATCCCATGTAGATGGTGCGGGCAACCCGGCGACAGGCGGAGTAGCGGCCCAGGTTGGGATGGGCGCCGTCGAGGCTCAGGGGAAGAGAATTGGGCCCATCCACATCTTTTTCGATGACCGGCAGCCAGTTGTCGTCGAGGTAGCGGGTCAGCTCCGACTGCACCTGCTGGTCGTCCATGGGGATGTGGGCGGGCAGGATCAGCAGGCTGCGGTCATCGCGCTGCCAGAGGATATGGATGACTCTGGCCATCAGGCGCAGGACGCCGCGGGTGCGCTGAAACTTGTCCAGCGTTGACCAGTCAGCATAAAGCCGGTCGAACAGTTCGGGGTGGATGGGGTAGGCGGCCTTGAGGCGACGTTCGTAGTCGCTTTCTTTGCACTCGCTGGGGAACTCCTGGCTTTGGCTGCGGTAGAGATCCATAAAGGCTTTGACCACCGCGTCCCGCTGCACAAACAGGTCAGGGTCAAGAATGGGCTGGAACAGGCGACGGCGGACGATTTCAAAGCCTTCTTCAGCACTGGCCGGTCGCCAGGGGGACTCGACTCGCCCGATGGCGTTCTTGAGCCGAACCAGAGCTTCCTTGCCCCGTTCGCCGCCTATTTCGATGTCGGAAGAGGGGACGCTGACCACCAGCAGGGTATCTTTGGCGTTCTTGGCCGATTCGCTCAGGGTCTGGGCAAAGGTAAACTGGGTGTCGAAGGTGCCGCCAGCCAGGTCAGGAGTGTCGTGCAGTTGGCGGGCGTAGGCCACCCATTCGTCGATGAGAACTAGGCAAGGAGCATAGCGGTTAAACAAAACCTTGAGGCTGTCGCCAGGGTTGGTGGAAGTCTCATCGGCCTGCCGCATCAGTTCATAACCCTCAGGCCCGCCCAATTGCCAGGCCAGCTCTCCCCAAAGGGTGCGGATCAGGGGGCGGTTTTGCTGGCTGTGTTCGGGCCGGTAGGGAGGGATCCCGCTGGCCTGGAGCTTGTTCCCCACCAGGACAGCTATTCTGACGTTTTGCGGTGGTCTCTGTAGGCCAACAGCTTGCAAAAGAGGTTCTGTGTCGGGTAGGAGGCCCTCACTCCCTCTCCCGGAAGGGGGGGAGAAAAGGTGGTAGAGGGCGAGCATGGCGTGGGTCTTGCCGCCGCCAAAGTTGGTCTGCAGTTCGATTACCGGATCTCCCCCTTGGCCGCTGAGGCGCCTCAGGGCGTTGATCAAAAGCTGTTGCAGCCCTTTGGTGAGGTAGGTGCGGCGGTAGAACTCGACGGGATCCCGGTACTCAAAGGACGCCGTCCCGCCGGGGCGAGCGGAGTCCTCGCCAAGGTAAACCTCCCAGAGGTCGGCGGCAAATTCGGCCTGTTGGAAGCGGCCAGAGGCCACATCCGGATGAGGGGTAACGATCTCCCGCCAGGGTTTGAGGCCAGTTTGGGGTTGGCCTTCCAGAGAAGCTACAATGGCGCGGCGACTTTCTCGCTTGGCCTGTTCTTCGTAGCGTAGCCGCAGCAGCTCTTGCTTTTGCTTTTCCACCTCGGCTGCTTGGGGAGCGGCAATGGCGCTCAGCAGGCGGGCCACGCTATCGAGGGCGCGGTAGGCGTCGTCAAAACCAAAGGTGCAGGTGTGGGCCCAGGCGTTGCGAGTGTTGCGCAGCTCGCTGACTAGGGTGCGCTCTGCTTGACCCAAGGTTTGCCTGAAGACGGTGTTCCATTGCTCCCACATTAGGGTCAGCAGGGCCGCAACATCTTGCTCGAGGATCTGCTCTGGGCTTTTGAACTTGGGAGAGCTCTGGGGCAAGGTGTCGGCGGCCACGTTCAGCCAGTTCTCGCCATGAAAGGCTTGCATTTCCCGCACGACAAACGGATAAAGCCCCTGTCGGAGAAGATTGAGGGCGCGTCCAACACGTTCGTGGTTGCTGATAGCCATCGGTCAAGGGCTGCAAGAAGGGGCAGGTGGGAAAAGAGGGCAACTCGGGGCAGGCTATTCCCAAACTAAGCTGAGATCGGCGACAAAGCCAGGGAGGACGGGATCCCCTTCCAAGCAGGTGGGCCGCTCCAGGATTTGGGGGAGCTGGCCTGGACGATAGACGTAGACCCGCTGGCTTTCCGGGTCGATCAGCCAGCCCAGCCGGGATCCGTTCTCAAGGTATTCCTGCAGCTTGGCCTGCAGAGTGGCCAAATCATCCGTGGGGGAGCGCAACTCCAAGACAAAATCGGGACACAGGGGGGCAAAGCGGCGCCGCTGCTGGGGGGTAAGCTGCTGCCAGCGCTCCTTGGCAATCCAGGCGGCATCGGGAGAGCGAATGGCCCCGTTGGGCAGGGCAAAGCCGGCAGAAGCGTCGAAGGCCACGCCAAGCTGGGTTTGGCGGTTCCATTGCCAGAGTTGGGCGCTGAGGCTCAGGTTTTGGCGACTGCTATCGCTGCCGACAGGGGCCATGGCCACTAGCTCCCCTTGGGCGGTGCGCTCCAGGCGCAGCTCAGGGTTCTGCCGGCAGAGCTGTTCAAAGACTTCATCGGTCAACTCCAGGCTGGGCTGTAGGTTAAGCGCGATCATGGGCAGGTTCTCTGGGAGCTATTCCCAGACTAGGGTAAGATCCGCAACAAAGCCAGGGAGGACGGGATCCCCTTCCAAGCAGGTGGGCCGCTCCAGGATTTGGGGGAGCTGGCCTGGACGATAGACGTAGACCCGCTGGCTTTCCGGGTCGATCAGCCAGCCCAGCCGGGATCCGTTCTCAAGGTATTCCTGCAGCTTGGCCTGCAGAGTGGCCAAATCATCCGTGGGGGAGCGCAACTCCAAGACAAAATCGGGACACAGGGGGGCAAAGCGGCGCCGCTGCTGGGGGGTAAGCTGCTGCCAGCGCTCCTTGGCAATCCAGGCGGCATCGGGAGAGCGAATGGCCCCGTTGGGCAGGGCAAAGCCGGCAGAAGCGTCGAAGGCCACGCCAAGCTGGGTTTGGCGGTTCCATTGCCAGAGTTGGGCGCTGAGGCTCAGGTTTTGGCGACTGCTATCGCTGCCGACAGGGGCCATGGCCACTAGCTCCCCTTGGGCGGTGCGCTCCAGGCGCAGCTCAGGGTTCTGCCGGCAGAGCTGTTCAAAGACTTCATCGGTCAACTCCAGGCTGGGCCGCAAGTTGAGGGAGATCACGGCTTGAGGGATCCCGTTCAGAGGATTTGAGGGGGCGCTGGCGCTATTGTAGTCTTTTGGATCCCTCACCCCTGGATCCCTCTCCCTGAGGGAGCAGCCCAAGCGCTCCGCGCCGCTGCCCTCACCCCCGGCCCCTCTCCCTGAGGGAGCAGCCCAAGCGCTCCGCGCCGCTCACGCGACCACCCCCGGCCCCTCTCCCTGAGGGATCGCCCTCACCCCCGGCCCCTCTCCCTGAGGGAGCAGCCCCTCACCCCCGGCCCCTCTCCCTGAGGGAGCAGCCCCTCACCCCCGGCCCCTCTCCCTGAGGGAGAGGGGGGATTAAAATAGGCTGGGCTGGGTGATGTTGTTCTGCTTTGTCTGCAAGGCAAGGCGGCTGATCTCTGGCCAGGCGATGACCAGGGTGTTGTAGGCTAGGGCTTCTTGGGCCCAGCCTTTTTTGTCGCAGAGGGTGTAGAGCCGGTAGGCAAGGTCGCGGGCAATGGGGCCTTTTTCCCCCAGGCTGGCCAGCAATTCTGCGGCTGCCATTTCCCCTTGGGTGTCCAGGGTTTGGATGAGAAACTGGGTGATCAGCCAGTGAGGAAGGCTCTCCGGCAGTCGGATCCCTGCCTCAGGAAGCGACAGGGATCCGCGCTCTCGTAGCCGCACCTTGCCGGCCCTGGCTTCCAGGATCCCAAGTTCTTCCAAGGATTCGAGGCTGACATTTTTGGCCTTGCTGAGGACTTCTGCATCTCCATAGGGGCCCGGCTCAAAGCGGTGTTGGGCAAACCAGGTCACCGCCCAGCGGCTGGCGCTATCGAGTTCGCCTTCTTGTTCCTCAAGGTATTCGTCCAGGTACTGGTTGATGAGTTGGAGAGCAGTGCGAACTGTTAGAGGAGAACCATCGTTTTCCAAAACAGCAGCATAGCGGGAATAGATCGCCATGCCAGGGCCAATGCTGGCCTGGGCTAGGTCAACAGGCGCAATGTTGCCCTGTTGCAGGAGTTTCAGGGCTTGGGGTAGTTCTCGCTTGAGTTCTTTGAGAAATTGGCCACGGCTGGCTTTGGGCGCATTGGCAGGACGGGGACGGCAGACGAGGACGATGGAAGAGGCGAGGGCATTTACTGCAACTTTTACTCCAGTAGGTCTTTCTGTTCTCATTGGCCAAGTACCATCAATAGTACATCCAGACCTAACTAAGCCTTCGAGCATAGTTTCCCAGCCAGTTGAGGCTCTGCCTCCCTCACCCTGCCCTCTCCCTGAGGGAGAGGGTTCTGAATTTTCTCCCCCTCGCCCTATGGGAGAGGGGGTTGGGGGGTGAGGGCCATCTCGCCCCTCGTGGGAGAGAGAATCGGGGGGTGAGGGGTCTTCTTCGGTTTGCTTGAAGGCATAGTAAACAGTGAGTGGATAATCGGCATGGCAGATGTCATGCAGTCGGTTAAAGGCTTTGCTGAGTCCTGTTTCAAAGAATTCCCTGGCTTTTTGTTTGTCTCCACCAAAGCGATAGGGAGTAGCCACCAGTTCTTGGGCTTTGGGAACTAATAAAGTGCTAAAAATGTTGGGATAAATTGAACTAAGGGAACGACGCAACCAGACATAGAAGAAATCTGAGAGATCGGCATACCCAATGTTGTCGAAATAAGGCGGATCGGTGGAAATTATTTTTGGGGTCGCATCGTCTGAGTGTGTAAGAGTAGCATCATGTTGATTCACTTTTCCATCTAAAGTAGCTGGGCAAGAAGTAATCATTTTTACAGCTTGATCTACACCCGACAAAAAATTACCACTCGAATTACAGAAAGGATTTGCCTCTGCATAATCCCAAACCATTGGAATTGCTTGTCTGGCAAAAGTACTCATGATAATCTCTCGACTTGAGTGCCAAGCACAAATTGTTGACCAATAGTTAGCACCTTTATCCACAGCAAACGCCAAATAAACGCTAATCGCCTCCCCATACGCCCTAGCTCCCGTTCCCCCCTCAGCCAGAGGCACATTGTCATCAGGGATCCCAGCGGCGATCGCATCTTGGATGGCTTTTTCCCGTGCTTCCGCCACCAAATCGCTGAAGGTCGTCAGAGCCACCAGTTGCCGCGGGGTGAAGAGGTCAGCGTGTTTGGTCATGCCGTAACGAGGGACTCCCATGTATTGCGAATGCGTGGATAACTCAGTATCTGGTTTCCAAGTGGGTTGAGCAGATCTAGCAATAGCTTCCTGTTCTGCGGTGGGAGATAGATAAATTCTGCCGTTTTGTCCCTCCGCCACAATGGCCATCAATTGGGATCCCATCCGTCCTGCTCTGCCTTCTTGGCGCACATAGTCTAGTGGCACAGGAGTTCCACAGGCGATACACTTTGCCCCTTTGCGATCCACTGTGCCTTCTGGTGCTTTGCCCTTGCCAGTTTTGACTACGAATTGAACCCTCACCCTGCCCTCTCCCAGAGGGAGAGGGTTCTGAGTTCTCTCCCCCTCGCCCTTGGGGAGAGGGGGCCGGGGGGTGAGGGCAGCATCGCCCTGCGGGAGAGGGGGCTGGGGGGTGAGGGCATCAAGGCGCTCAATCACTGGCTCTACCCAAGCCTCCTTCCCCTTCTTGGTCGAAAGCTGAAACGAGCGCACCAATGGCATCTGACAACCGCAAGCTGGGTTTGGACATTTCACCGTTCTTGCCCACAGCCAAGCAATGACCGTTGCTTCTCCCTCACCCTGCCCTTTCCCTGAGGGAAGTTTTCCCTCACCCCCGTCCCCTCTCCCTGGGGGAAGTTTTCCCTCACCCCCGTCCCCTCTCCCAGAGGGAGGGGGGGGGGGGGGGGGTATATAAAAAACAGGCGCCACCACCGCCGGGGCGGCGGGGG